>NZ_MPRK01000028.1 GCF_002021095.1 Solemya elarraichensis gill symbiont
CTATCTGTTTGTTGACGGTTAGTGGATATTCTTTTGCACAAGATGATCATGGAGTTCAGGCCATTGGGCAGATGGAGTTCCAAAAAAACTGTGCGTCCTGCCATGGAATGGATGGCAAAAGCGGTGGCTCATTTGTTGAATTCCTTAAGGTCCAACCAACTGACTTAACGACGATTAGCCAAAGAAATGGTGGTATTTTCCCGCATCAAAAAGTGTATATGCTGATTCGGGAACCAGAAGGAGCCGAAGGTCACGGCACGCTGGAAATGCCTGTGTGGGGAGACAGATACAGCCAAGAAATTATTGATCAGTACGGCCCAGATTACACAGGCCCTGGTGGTTCAGTAAATGAGCGTATTCTTGAACTCGTATTCTTTCTACTTTCAATTCAGGAGTAAGTTAATACGATAGCTGTATTATTTCTTTTAAGGGCCGCTTAAATGCGGCCTTTTTTTAATGCCCGCTTCTGGCCGAAAGCAGTCATTCACGATAGGGTAGAGCAAGGGAGGGAGGCCATCAGATTTCCAGGATTTCAGCTTCCCATCTCAGTATACGCTCCACCTATACAAACTCACCAAATCCCATAGCCCCTTGGTCTCCAGGCAGAAAAAAGGCCCGCAGATAAAATCTGCGGGCCTTTTTAATATGGCTCCCCGGGACAGGCTCGAACTGCCGACCTAGTGATTAACAGTCACCCGCTCTACCAACTGAGCTACCGGGGAAAGAGCGCGATATGATAAGGACTCTTGTTCGTCCGGTCAACATATATTCTCCTGTTAATGTGAATTATTACGCGTCGTTTTACCGGTTTTACCTGATTTACGGGGATTAATGCGTGGTTGAGTTATTGATTATCATCATTGACCACGGGCGCAGTCTGGGATAGATTCCGGCTCAGGAAACAAATTTGAGTGCCATGCGGGGGTGAAATTTCACACCTGCAGGGCAATATTTATCTTAAAAGTAAAGAAATACCCTGGTTTATTAAGGAACCTTGTTATGAAAAATATTATTCTTACCTCTGCATTGATTGCGTCAGCCCTGATCTCTGCCCCTACTTTTGCTGCCCCGGCTAAACTGGCCGTTTGCGCCGCCTGTCACGGCCAGGATGGTAATAGCCCGATTCCAGGCTATCCAACCCTCGCTGGAAAGGATAAGGCCTATCTTGTAGAGCAGCTGAATGCTTTCAAGAACGACACACGTGCCGATGCTGTTATACCTAACAATATGAACAACCAGGCTAAAGGTCTGTCTGATGCGGAGATTGATGAGCTGTCTGCACATTTCTCAACCCAGGCGCCTAAATAGGTAATCATTACCTCGGCAGCCTGTTATTCAGGCTTGAAATGAGGTAAAATTCGCTCGTTTTTTCCGGTGTGGGCGCCTATTTGGTGCCCGCATTGTTTCAATTCCGGATTATTTTTTCCAAATCAATATTTGTAAGGTAAGGCGATGAAAACTTGGATGATTCTGCTGTCTGCAGTGACAGCGTTGGTTTCTGTTGAGTCATTTGCGGCAGATGCGGCTGCAGGTAAGGCAAAAACAGCAATGTGTGCTGGCTGTCACATGGCAGACGGTAACAGTGTTAACCCTGACTGGCCGAGCCTGGCTGGACAGCATGCGGATTACATTGCCAAGCAGCTGGCGGACTTCAAGGCAGGTGTGCGTACCGATGCCACCATGGCTCCCATGGTTGCTGCCCTGAGCGAGGAAGATATGGCTGATATCGCAGCCTATTTCGAAGGCCAGACAGCTAAGGGCGGCGAAGCCGATCCTGAGCTGGTTGAAGCTGGTAAGGCTATGTATGTTTCAGGTAACGCCTCTACAGGTGTTGCTGCCTGTGCTGCATGTCATGGTCCAACTGGTTCCGGTAACCCGGCTGCCAAGTTCCCGAGCCTGCAGGGACAGCACGCCAAGTACACTGCCAAGCAGCTGCGTGATTTCCGTTCCGGTGCGCGCGGTAATGATGCCGGCAAAATGATGCAGGATATTGCTGCATCAATGACAGATGCCGAGATCGAGGCTGTTGCCTCATATGTTCAGGGCCTGCGTTAATCGTTAACAGCAGTATTCTGTGAACTGAAAAAGGGTGGCCAATGGCCACCCTTTTTTTATTTGTAAAATTTATTCCTTTTGAATTAGAGAAACGCGAGTATCTCGTTCTCGATATTCTCCTTGTCGATGACAGCACCCTGCGCAATGGGCTTGTCGAAGAGTTCACTGATCAATGTTGGAATCGGCGTATCTGCGACTTCCGAGATAGATTTCAGCGCGTCGATATCGTGGGTATCAACTTCTCCGGTCAATGCATGCGCGATTGTTGGCGAGAACTTGGTCCACTCGGCGGTTGAGTAGACAATCGATTTGAGTGCTTTCTCCCGGCAGCTGTCGTGTGACTTGAAGCAGGTGGCCGTATGTGGGTCCATTAGGTAGCCCTTGTCGAACGCCTGCTTGATGTAACGGTTGACCTCTTTATCATCACAATAGTCAGCGCTGAAAATCGACTGCAGCCTGGCAGTCTCTTCAGTTGTAAGTTCGTAGTGCTTCTCGTTATCGAGTGACAGCATCAGTTCTCTTGTGCGCTCTGCGCCATAGAGATCGTAGAAGATGCGCTCTACGTTTGATGACTTGAGTATATCCATTGCCGGTGAGGATGTGGCGATCACGGAACGTTCGCGCAGGTCATATTTACCCGTGTTGATGAGTTCGGTGAGAACGTTGTTGCTATTCGATGAGATCAGGATTTTCATCACCGGCAGCCCCATTTTCATCGCATAGTAGCCGCCCAGCGCATTACCGAAGTTTCCGCTCGGCACGTTGAGATAGACCTTTTCCCCAAGCTCGATAGCACCCTGGCGAACCAGTTCGAGGTAGCTGTGGATATGATAGATCTGCTGGAAAATGATACGTCCGAAGTTGACCGAGTTGGCAGCCGACAGGTGGGTCTGCTTCTCCTTGAGCTTCGCACGGAAGGTCTCCGATGAAAGCAGTGACTTGAGCGCCGACTGGGCGTCATCAAAATCGCCATGAATACCGATCACCTTGAGGTTGTCAGCATCCTCGGTGACCATCTGCAGGCGCTGAACATCAGAAGTGCCACCATCCGGATAGAGGCAGGCGACCTTGACGTTCGCACGGTTCTTGAAAGTTTCTAGTGTTGCAGGACCTGTATCGCCGCTGGTTGCAGCCATGATCAGGTAGTGTTCGTCACGCGACTGGGCCAGGCTTGAAAGCAGCACGCCGAATGGCTGCAGTGCCATATCCTTGAATGCGCGCGTCGGGCCGTGATAGAGCTCGCTGACGTAGAGGTCGTCTTCGACCCTGACGACCGGAACCGGGTCTGACGGGTCGTCGAAGTCGTCATAGCAGCTCAGTGCCGCATCGATGACGTCTGCATCAATATCGATTTCGTAGGCATCGAGAACAGCACGCGCCAGGGTTTTGTAATCAGAATCCAGGTGAGCCTGGAGAAAAGGCAGTCCAAGCTGTGGAAGTGATTCCGGAACATAGATGCCGCCAAAAGATGACATCGGGTTGAGAATGGCGTCGGAAAATGGAACGCATAAAGGGCGTTGACCATCGTTTCCACGGGTTTCAATGAATTGCATGCTGTTGGCCTGCACTACGTCTAGATAGAAAAATTGGTTGTGATTATAACCCGTTAAGCGGGCAGATTCGGGAAGATTTTACTGCTTGGCAGGTGCTTTTCCAGTTCATCGGTCGCCCAGTCGATCATTTCCGCCTCGCGTGCAGCGGGGTAGGAGACCATGCTGTTTCTCTGCGCGAGTCCGGAAACGAACAGGGGCTCTTCCGGGTAGAGGCTCTCCATGGTGCGGTGAAACTGTTTTGGCATCCTCAACGGGCCTATGGTCGCCGAGTGGATTGCAGACTCCGGCACCTGGCTGAATATCTGCTCGAACAATTCACTGTAGGCGTCGTTGAAACCGGCCTGCTCGATCAGTGGATCAAAGCGCAGTGCGACAGGCCAGCCGTGTTCGGCAAGTTGTTGCATGGCCTGAATACGTTTCTCGATCGACGGCACCTTGTGCTCGGTTGCTTTCCATGTCGCTTCCGGTGTGAAGCTGAAGGCGGTGACGACATTGCCCAGTGGCTCATGCCCCAGCAACTCGCGTACCTGTGTGCTCTTGGTACGCAGTTCGAGCCATGCGTCCGCTCGCGATGCAAAAAAGGGCAGGGCATTCGCCACGAAGCCGGTGACTGGTTCCAGTGCAAGGCTGTCGGCATCGTAGCCGGAAAAGAACCAGTTCTGCTTGCCCGGTTCTATTTTATTATCGATGTCCTCAAGGAAATCCTCAAAATTGATGAACACGAGATAATGAGCCGAACGGTACATACCCTGCAGGAAACAGTAGCGGCAGTCGTACAGGCAGTTGAGCATGTGCGAAAAATACCAGTTGTGATCACCGCCGACGCCATAGGCATCGGGCGCCGGTTGCACGAAGTGATCATGCTTGTTGGCAAGGATCAGCGCGGGCCGCTGTTTCTGCAGGCGAAAATTCTGCTGGCTGTGATTGAATATGCTGCCGTAGCGTTCAATCGGCACAACACTTGCGCGCGGGTGTCGTGCAAGGATTGATTCGGTGCGTGGGTGATTGCGCACAGACTCCTCGACATAGACCAGTGGGATCATGTCGGTTGTCCTGCAGCAGCGATCTGCTGCTGTAGTTTTTCAATTAATTGCCGGGAAGATTTCGCATCGATGCGGCATAGCTCATCTGTGCTGATCTCTGCATCGAGCGCAATCCACTGCTGCAACAGGTGCTGCAACGATTCTGACTGGCTGAAACTGAAATGAAGCTTCTGTTGATAGTGTTCAGCTGCCGCGCCGATACGCTTGTCCGGCTGCAACTGATCCGCCAGTTGCTGTAGTGAATCGCTGAAGTTATGCAGCTGCTCCACTTGTGGGGCGAGCAGTTCGATGATCTGCTGTTTTGTCGGGATGCCGTTGATTGGCGCCTCGGCATTGTCTGAAACAACCTTGATCACCTGCACCAGTTCGGCCGTTGCATAACGGTTGGCAGTGGCAAAGAAACTGCTCGCCTCCATGTCGAGCAGGCTCTCATCTGCATAGCTGTTGTCTGGTTCGTCAAGGGTGAAGAGGCGTTCGCTCGGCCATGGACTCTTGATCACCAGCTGGGGGTAGAAAACCTGCTTGCTGTGTTTGTCGATGATCTGATGGCACAGGCGTGTGTCGCCAACAGGCAGGGTGGAGTGGCCTGCAATACCAAAGTTGATCCACACCTGCTGATGTTGGAATCCTGTCAGCCCGTGCAAGTGAGCTGTTGCTGCAGCTGCAGCTATTTTACCTGCGCCAGAAACGATCAATGCATGCTGCTCTCCAAAATAGACGGGAAAACTGCGTTCATGGTGCTGGCGCTTGAGTTTGAAATGGTCAATCAACGGGCGCGCCTCGGCATCGAAGGTAACGAGGAAATGGATCATGCGTTACCTTCCATCGAGGGGGCAGGCTGTTGCGCAAGCATTGCCCGGTAGTTGGCAACCAGATCATGGTTGCCGTGCTTGAGACCGCCCTTGATCAGAATTTCGGCCTTGCTGCGAATGGTTTCTGCCACACGTGACTGCTGGTGATCATCAAGTATCCCCGACTGCTGTATTTTGATCAGTGCCTGGATACGGAAGCGATCCATACCCCAGTGCTTGCGCGAGAGCTGGTCCTCATGTCCGCCGTACTTGGTGATCTGCGGCTCTTCAATATAAAGCACGGGCTCAGTAGCACACAGGCGCAGCCACAGGTCATAGTCCTCGCATGCCGGCAGTGATTCATCGAAATGGCCGATGCTGTCGAACAGGGTGTGGTGCATGAGTGCCGACGAGGGCGAAATGACACACATGGGAAGGCATCTTTCAAAGATGTGGCCGCCACTCTTGGCGTGCTTGTTCATCTGGTTGACGCGTACGCCGTTGCGAACCCAGATCTCCTCGGTATGGCAAAAACGGTAGTCCTGGTTCTCTTTCAGTGCGGTGAGTTGTGTTTGCAGTTTTGTCGGCAGCCATGCATCGTCTGAATCGAGAAAGGCAATCCACTCACCGCTTGCCTTGGCAATACCGAGATTGCGTGCGGCGCTGACACCAAGGTTCTGTTGCCGAATCACCTTGAGCTGTGGATAGTTAGCCAGCAGCTGTTGGGTCTCGTCTGTTGAGCCGTCATCGACGATGATGATCTCATCGGCAGTGTGTGTCTGTGCAATTACCGAGTCTATCGCGCGTGACAGCGTTGCTGCACGGTTGAAAGTCGGAATGATGACGCTGATTGAGCTCACGCGACTGTTGTTACTCGGTCATCATTTCTGGCGTGACTGCCTTGAATGCCTCAAGCTGCTCTGCGGTTGCAGGCTGTTGATGGTTCTTTTTCCACTCGTCATAGGTCATACCGTAGATGGCTGCACGTGAGGTGTCGTCGTCCATTTCGATACCACGCTCTATTGCTGCATTCTTGTACCAGCGTGACAGGCAGTTACGACAGAATCCGGAGAGAATCATCAGGTCGATGTTCTGCACATCCTTGCGCTTGTCGAGATGTTCGAGCAGCGTGCGAAAGGCTGCGGCTTCAAGTTCAGTTTGTGTCTGTTGATCCATGCTGTTTCTCAGTATAGGTAGTTAAACATACGGCTGCGGTAGGTTGAGATGATCGGATGGTCACCAATGATATCGAATACCTGGATCATCGCCTTGCGTGCGGCATCATCACCGTAGGCACGATCCTTCTGCACGATAAGCAGTAGCTCGTCGAGAGCAGCTTCAAGCTGATTCTGCATCACCAGCTGCGCTGCCAGCTGGTAGCGTGCCTCGCTGTCGCCGTCATCCTGCTGCAGTTTCTGTTGCAGCTCTTCGATGGGTGGCGCAGCCAATGCGACACTTTCGAACAGCATCTGCGCCTTCATGGCGGCAACCTCGGGTTTCTGCTGTTCATCCAGCGGCAGGCTCTCGAGTGCCTGTTGAGCAGCATCCTTCTCACCGATGGCAAGCTTCAGCTGAGCGAAGGCGATGATTGCCTGCGGGTTTGCTGCATCTTCATCAAGCAGTTGCTGGATCAGGAGTGCGGCCTCGTCGGTGCGGCCCTCATGGATCATCTGCTGTGCCTGTTCGAGCTGACCGTTTGATTCATTCGCTATGTGTTTGTCGAGAAAAGCGCGGATTTCCGCTTCGGGCAGGGCGCCCATGAACTCGTCGACCGGCTGTCCGCCCTTGAACAGTTTGACCGCAGGAATACTACGAATCTGGAAGTGCGCAGCAATCTCCTGCTGCTCTTCTGTATTGACCTTGGCGAGAATAAACTTACCCTGGTACTCGTCGACAAGCTTCTCCAGTACAGGTATCAGTGCCTTGCACGGTTCGCACCAGTCTGCCCAGAAATCGACCAGAACAGGTACCTGCAGTGAACCCTCGACGACGACGCTGCCGAAGTTCTCGGGTGTAATGTCAATCATGTATGGTGAGTCAGTCATATGCCGAAATTCTCGAAAAGGTTTACGTAATCAGACTATTTTACGTTTTTACACGGACAAAAAAACTCCCCAATGAAGGGGAGTTAATGGCAATTCATTATTCTGATGCGTGAGATGTGCCTCTTACGGGTCTCAGTTCACGCCATCACCGGGGTGGTACCAGTGTCAGAATTCGCCAGCCGCTCCTCGCTTCATAATGTCGAGCATGATGGTCTTGACGTTGTTTGCCGCCTCCAGTAAATCGGGTGGCAGTGGTGTACCGCCGTGAATCATCATATCCATGTTGAGTGAATAGAGATTGAATTTGCCGTTCTTGTCTTCAACCATGGCTATGCGGCATGGCAGGTATGCCGAGAAGGCATCGCTGTAGTCGACCATCTTGGCCGCGGTGAGCGGATTACAGAACTGGTATATTTTCAGGAAGCGCTGCTTTTCGCCTGTCATCAGTGTGACCTGCTCAGAAAGCGGAAGCTCACCAACATTCTTGATGTTATGTTCGTTCGCTACGAAGCGCATTGCCTCTTCAGCGTCTTCCCAGCTGATCTCCTCTTCAAGTGGAATTTTCCACACGGTAGCATCAGCAGACTTGCCAGTAGATGCCAGCCCCTTAAACATTGTTGCGTAGACATTTTTCGCCTGTGGATCGAACTTGCTGATTGCTTGCAGATCCGGGCCAATGATTGTCCATAAGTAGGCGGCACCGGCGACTGTGGCCAGGCCGATAAGTGTCAGAAGATTGCGTATGAATCCCATGAAATACTACTCCTCAGCTTTATGTAATGTGTTGTTTATTGATTTATGTCAAATTATAAGCAGGACATCATAGGTGGGTGCAGTCACCAATGGAATAAGGGAAAACCCTTGGATTTTCGTCGCATGCCTTGATATAGCTTGCATCGTCCCCATGTGAAATAGCATTCTGACTATTGATAGTGACTGTTTGAGCATGTCTGAAATGATCCATCTTGTCTGCCCTTCGTGCCACGGTGTGAACCGTATTCCCGCAGCACGCCTGGGAGATTCACCCAATTGCGGCAAGTGCCGTTCATCTTTAACCGATAGCTCTCCGGTGGAAGTTAGCGCTGCCGATTTCAATAAATTTGTGCAACGCAGCGACATGCCGCTATTGGTCGACTTCTGGGCCCCCTGGTGTGGCCCATGCAAGATGATGGCACCGATGTTTGAGGCAGCTGCTGCCCAACTGGCTCCGTCAGTACGGCTTTTGAAAGTGAATACAGAAGAAAATCAGCAGCTTGGCGCGCAGCTTGGCATCCGGAGTATTCCCACACTGGCTCTTTTTAAGGGCGGCAGGGAAGTGGCTCGTCAGCCGGGAGCGATGGAAAGCGCACAAATTGTCGCCTGGACACGACAGAATCTTGCTCGATGAGGCCTTTCTAACATACAATATGCATGATCTGTTACATGGTTTTAGCGGGATCGAGCAATTTGCGTATCCCGCTTTTATCATGTCTGAAATTTATGCGTGAATATTGGGAGGCGCGGTGAGCAAACCGGCAATTCTGGTTCTGGAAGATGGCAGTATCTTTCGAGGCGATGCTATCGGTGCAGATGGCTATTCTGTTGGCGAAGTTGTCTTTAATACGGCAATGACAGGCTATCAGGAGATACTCACCGATCCCTCCTACAGCCGCCAATTGGTGACGCTGACTTATCCACATATCGGCAATACCGGCACCACGCCGGAAGATGAAGAGTCTGAAAGCATTCATGCTGCCGGGCTGATCATTCGCGATTTGCCGCTTCTGGCGAGCAACTGGCGTAACCAGGAGTTCTTGCAGGACTACCTTGCGAATAACGGCGTTGTCGGCATTGCCAATATCGACACGCGCCGACTGACGCGGATTCTGCGTGAAAAAGGTGCCCAGAGCGGTTGCCTCTCTGTTGGTGATGCACTCACTGAAGAGGAAGCGCTGGCACAGGCGAAGGGATTTCCCGGCCTCAAGGGCATGGATCTCGCAAAGGAAGTGACTACCAGTGACATCTACAACTGGAACGAGACCACCTGGTCACTCACTAACGGCCACCAGGTCGTCGACCCGCAGCAGCAGGACTATCACGTGGTCGCATACGACTACGGCGTGAAGCGTAATATTCTGCGCATGCTTGTCGAGCGCGGTTGTCGCGTCACAGTGGTACCGGCACAGACACCGGCTGCCGATGTGCTGGCTCTTTCACCAGACGGTATTTTTCTCTCCAATGGCCCGGGTGATCCGGAGCCATGCGTTTATGCGATCGAAGCAATCAGGGAGTTGCTGGAAACCGACAAGCCGATATTCGGCATCTGTCTTGGTCACCAGCTGCTTGGGCTTGCCAGCGGCGCAAAGACAGTCAAAATGAAGTTCGGGCACCATGGTGCAAACCACCCGGTACAGGATCTCGACAAGGGCGTGGTGATGATCTCCAGCCAGAACCACGGTTTTGCGGTTGACGAGTCGAGCCTGCCTGAGAATGTGCGTGCCACGCACAAGTCGCTGTTCGACGGCTCGCTGCAGGGTATTCATCGTACAGACAAGCCCGCCTTCAGTTTCCAGGGACATCCGGAAGCGAGCCCGGGCCCGCACGATGTTGCGCCGGTTTTCGATCACTTCATCGAACTGATGTCGCAGAAATAGATTAATCCAAGTTATCCAGGAGTACGCAAGTGCCACTTTCACATCACCCCCTTGTTACCGAGTTTCCGGAATATCATGAACAGCTGCACAAGCTGAAGATGAGTGACAACCACTTCTCAGCACTGATGGAGAAGTATGAAGAGCTGGACAAGCAGGTCTATCGCATGGAAGACGGCAGCGAGCCAACCAGCGATGAAGTTGTCGAGCAGCTCAAAAAAGAACGCCTCGCACTTAAAGACGAGATTTTTCATAAGCTCCACGAGGCCTGATTACTTCCATGCCTAAACGTACAGATATCGAGACAATCCTCATTATCGGCGCTGGTCCGATCGTAATCGGTCAGGCCTGCGAGTTCGATTATTCGGGAGCGCAGGCGTGTAAGGCGCTGCGTGAAGAGGGTTACCGCGTGGTGCTGGTCAATTCAAATCCGGCAACCATAATGACCGACCCGGACACGGCCGACGTTGTCTATATCGAGCCGATCAACTGGCAGACAGTTGAAAAGATTATCGAGAAGGAGCGCCCGCAGGCGCTGCTGCCGACCATGGGTGGGCAGACCGCACTCAACTGTGCGCTCGATCTTGTGCGTGAAGGTGTGCTGAAAAAATATGATGTCGAGATGATCGGTGCATCGCGTGAAGCGATCGACAAGGCCGAGGATCGTGACCTGTTTCGCAAGGCGATGAAAAAAATTGGTCTCGACATGCCACGTTCTGCGATTGCGCACAGCATGGAAGAGGCATTCCAGGTGCAGGTTGCAATCGGATTTCCGACCATCATCCGTCCCTCGTTTACCATGGGTGGCAGCGGCGGTGGTATCGCCTACAACAAGGAAGAGTTCGAGGAGATCTGCAAGCGTGGTCTCGATCTTTCGCCAACCAGCGAACTGCTGATCGAGGAGTCGATCGTTGGCTGGAAAGAGTACGAGATGGAGGTTGTGCGCGACTGCAACGATAACTGCATTATCGTCTGCTCGATTGAGAACCTCGACCCGATGGGTGTACATACAGGTGACTCGATTACGGTTGCGCCGTCACAGACGCTGACCGACAAGGAGTACCAGATCATGCGTGATGCATCGATCGCGGTGCTTCGCGAAATCGGAGTCGACACTGGCGGTTCGAACGTACAGTTCTCGATTAATCCTGATAACGGACGCATGATCATCATCGAGATGAATCCACGCGTTTCGCGTTCATCTGCACTGGCATCGAAAGCGACTGGTTTCCCGATTGCCAAGGTGGCAGCGAAGCTGGCTGTCGGCTACACGCTCGACGAGCTGCGCAACGAGATCACCGGCGGTGTCACACCGGCATCTTTCGAGCCATCGATCGACTATGTCGTTACCAAGATTCCGCGTTTTGCATTTGAAAAATTCCCTAAAGCCGATGCGCGCCTGACCACGCAGATGAAGTCAGTGGGCGAGGTCATGGCAATTGGCCGTACCCTGCAGGAGTCATTGCAGAAAGCACTGCGTGGCCTCGAGACAGGTAAAAACGGATTTGACGAGATTCATCCCGATGACGGCACCAAGGAGAATTTCAAAAAACTGCGTAACGAGATGCGCCAGCCGGGTCCTGAGCGACTCTGGTACGTTGGTGATGCTTTCCGTCGAGGCATGACGCTCGAAGAGGTCTTCGAAATTACCAAGATTGACCCATGGTTCCTGGTGCAGATCGAGGACATCATAAAGAGCGAAATTGAAGTTGCAGCTTCCAGCCTGGGTGCGCTGGATGCCGGAACCATGTTCAGCCTCAAGCGTAAGGGTTTTGCTGATGCACGCATTGCTGACCTGCTCAACGTCAGGGAGAGCGAGGTGCGCAAGAAGCGCCATGCACTCAATATTCGTCCCGTCTACAAGCGCGTCGATACCTGTGCGGCCGAGTTTGCTTCCAATACCGCCTACATGTATTCCACCTACGAGGAGGAGTGCGAGGCCGAGGTATCGGACAAGAAAAAGATCATGGTACTTGGTGGCGGGCCCAATCGTATCGGCCAGGGAATCGAGTTCGATTACTGCTGCGTACATGCTGCATTTGCCATGCGTGAAGATGGTTACGAGACCATCATGGTGAACTGCAACCCTGAAACGGTCTCCACTGATTACGACACTTCCGATCGTCTCTATTTCGAACCGCTGACACTCGAGGATACGCTCGAGATCATCGACAAGGAGAAACCCGAAGGGGTTATCGTCCAGTACGGTGGGCAGACGCCACTGAAGCTGGCTGAGGCACTCGAGCAGGCTGGCGCACAAATTATCGGTACCAGTCCGGATGCTATCGACGCCGCTGAAGACCGTGAGCGTTTCCAGAAAATGGTCGACAAGCTGGCTCTCAAGCAGCCGCCCAACCGTACTGCCTCGGAAACCGAGCAGGCTGTTGTGCTGGCAGAAGAGATAGGCTATCCGCTGGTCGTACGTCC
>NZ_MPRK01000269.1 GCF_002021095.1 Solemya elarraichensis gill symbiont
AAGGATAAGGATATTGACCCCTGGGCTAATCGAAAAAACAAACCTAAACACTGAAGTATTGTTCGTTGCACCACCGCCCGTTAACACAACTACACATCTCACAAAGGAATTGTGTACATGTCAAAATTAACGTTAGTAATCGGAAATAAAAACTACTCTTCCTGGTCGTTAAGGCCCTGGATTCTAATGAAGCACTACTAGGTAGCTTTTGAAGAGAAGAGAGTCGCGCTCTTTACCGACACAACTAACCATGAACTATCTGAATACAACTCAGATTTAAAGGTTCCAATATTGAAAGATGATGAGTTAGAGGTTTGGGACTCACTATCAATACTTGAATATATTTCTGAGCAGTATCTATCCGGCAAGGGCTGGCCAACCGATACAAAAGCTCGCTCTGTTGCCAGGTCAATGAGTTCCGAGATGCATTCAAGTTATTTCAATGTAAGAAACCAGCTGCCGATGAACTGCCGCAAAGCGTTCAATGGCATTAAGCTATCCGAGGGTGCAGAGAAAGAGATTGAACGAATAAGCGCGCTTTGGAAAACATGCCGAAGTGAATTTGGCGGCGAAGGCGAATGGCTGTTTGGCAACTACTCTATTGCTGATGCAATGTTTGCTCCAATTGCTCTTAGGTTCAGTGGCTACAATATTCCACTGGACGGTATTGAAGAAGAGTATGTTAAAAGTGTATTGGCACACCCGGCCATCGTCGAGTGGATCGAGGCTGGCAAGATTGAAACTGAAGTGATCAAGGAAGATGAAATTGAAGTTTAACCAATAGACTTCAAGGGTCATGAGGCAAATCATACATGCCTGAATTGAGACCAGCATGCATAACTATAATCTTTTACTCTGAGTACAAATGACTCCAAGCGACATCATCGACTACTGGTATTCCGACAGGCTTAAAAAAGCCTGGTTTGCCTCTACACCGGAGTTGGACCTGGAAATAAAAACCCGTTACGAGGAAGTCTGGCATCTGGCAAAAAATGATGCGCTTAATGGCTGGAGAGATTCAGCTGAGGGCTGTTTGGCTTTAGCAATCGTTCTGGATCAATTCCCTCTCAATATGTTCAGAGGTGATCCTCGTAGTTTTGAAACAGAAAGCAAAGCCATTGAGATCTCAAAATTTGCTGTTAATAAAGGCTTCGATAAAGAACTAAAACAAGAAACCCTGCCCTTTCTTATCATGCATTTAATGCACAGTGAAAATATCGAAGATCAGGAGCTATCAGTTAAGCTCTTCAAACAACATAACCTGACTGGCAATCTTCGGCTTGCTGAGCATCATCGTGATTTAGTCAGACAATTTGGCCGCTTTCCGCATAGAAATATAATTCTTGGCCGGGAAAGCACCAAAGAAGAAAAACATTATTTAGAATCAAATAATGCATTTAAGGGCTGAAACATAACAATACACTTACGCTGTACGCATTTTATCCTGGGCTTTTCCTTTGCCTTAATCGGTTAGAATGTAGGCCAACGCACAATTGACCAAGGCAACCATGTCACATATACCCCGAAAACGTTTCGGGCAAAACTTCTTGCACGATCAGGGCGTCATCCAGCGTATTGTCACGGCGGTGAATCCGCAGGCTGACCAGCACCTGGTCGAGATCGGTCCCGGTGAGGCAGCTATCACACGCCTGCTGGTGAAAGAGTGCAGGCATCTGGATGTCATCGAGATCGATAGGGATCTCGCCCCCGGTATTGCCGATGCATGCGGCAATCCCGACAATCTCACTGTGCACAACGCCGATGCGCTCAAGTTTGATTTCTGCTCGCTTGCCACATCGGGAAAACTTCGAGTTGTCGGCAACTTGCCCTACAACATCTCAACCCCATTGCTATTCCACCTGCTTGAGCAGGCAGACTGCGTTGAGGATCTTCACGTTATGCTGCAAAAAGAGGTGGTTGAACGCATTGCCGCCCCGCATGGGAACAAAAGTTACGGCAGGCTCTCGGTTGCGATTCAGGCCCGCTGCAGTGTGCGGCCGCTGTTTACGATTGGCCCGGGTGCTTTCAGGCCTCCGCCCAAGATTGATTCTGCCGTTGTGCGACTGGTTCCCGACGTTAACAAAATTGCCGCCATCAGAAACCCGGTACTATTTAACCAGGTGCTCGTCAGCGCCTTCAGCATGCGACGCAAAACACTGCGCAACGCCTTGAAAAAAGTAGCCGACGCCACAACATTGGAGTCTTGCGGCATTGATCCTTCATTGCGAGCCGAGCAGATTCCGGTCGAGACCTTTGTCAGCCTGGCAAACTGTCTCGCCACCAAAACAGAAACAGATACGACTGAA
>NZ_MPRK01000270.1 GCF_002021095.1 Solemya elarraichensis gill symbiont
GCAAAGAAAACGGCAAAGAAAAAAGTGACGAAGAAAAAGGTAACTAAGAAAAAAGCGCAAAAAAAGCGCTAGTAAAAGTTATGAAGGCCACTCGCCTGCACTAGTGCAGTGTATGACATTTTGCGGGTGACTCTTCGAGAGCCTCAACAATGCGATTCCTGGTGATCTCGGCAAATTCTTTGCTGCTCAGCCTTTCCGGCTTGACCGGCTCACAAAAGGTGATCTGTACTTGACTTGACGATTTGCGTTTCAGTGTTTGCCAGAGGTGAACCGGAAAGCTGTCATCATCGATATAGGCGGCACGTTTGCCGGTTTCTGCCGTGGCGTTCGAAAACCTGCGCTTTCGATTGCCAAAGACCTGCGGTATGCTTCACCAATTCCAATAATACCGAGTTAGATTCGTCCTGATGAGTTTCAGTTACGATCCCGCAGAAATTGAGCGTCAATCCCAGTCATACTGGGAGAAAAATGGTTCCTTCAATGCAACCGAAGACCCCTCGCGGGAGAAATTCTACTGCCTGTCGATGTTTCCCTATCCATCCGGCAAATTGCACATGGGCCACGTGCGCAACTACACCATCGGTGACGTGATTGCCCGCCAGCAGCGTATGCTCGGAAAAAATGTCCTTCAACCAATGGGTTGGGACGCTTTTGGTTTGCCCGCAGAGAACGCAGCAATCAAGAACAAGACCGCGCCGGCCAAGTGGACGCGGGACAACATTGCCTATATGAAAGAGCAGCTCAAGCGCCTCGGTTTCGGTTATGACTGGGAGCGCGAGCTGGCAACCTGTGATCCGGACTATTATCGCTGGGAGCAGTGGCTCTTTACGCGGTTGATGGAGAAGGGCCTCGCCTACAAAAAAACAGCGACGGTCAATTGGGATCCGGTAGACCAGACAGTGCTCGCCAATGAGCAGGTAATCGACGGTAAGGGCTGGCGCTCGGGCGCGGTTGTCGAAAAACGTGAAATCGAACAGTGGTTTCTGCGCATTACAGATTACGCCCAGGAGTTGCTCGACGATGTTGAGAAACTGGATGGCTGGCCAGACCAGGTTCGTACCATGCAGCGAAACTGGATCGGACGCTCTGAAGGTGTCGAGATGTCATTCGGTATCGAGGATTCGGATGAGAGCCTGACGATTTTCACCACCAGGCCGGATACCCTGATGGGTGTCACCTACGTGGCGGTGGCGGCAGAGCATCCGCTCGCGCTTGCAGCAGCTGAATCACATCCGGATGTGGCGGCCTTCGTCGACGAGTGTAAATCCGGTGGTGTCAGTGAGGCAGAACTGGAGACCATGGAGAAGAAGGGCGTAGCCCTCGATATCAATGCTCTCCACCCAGTCACCGGTGAAGCGGTACCTGTCTATGCGGCCAACTTTGTTCTCATGAGTTATGGCTCCGGTGCCGTCATGGCTGTTCCCGGACATGACCAGCGTGACTGGGAGTTTGCCGGGCAGTATGGAATTCCCCGCAAGCAGGTTATTTTCTCAACCGATGGCTCTGCGTGTGGAATTGAGGAAGCAGCCTATGTAGAGAAGGGCGAACTGAAGAACTCGGGCGAGTTTGACGGGCTTGATTCAAATGCCGCTTTCGATGCGATTGCGAGTTGGCTCGAGGCGCATGGCAAGGGTAGTCGCCAGGTCAACTTCAGGTTGCGTGACTGGGGCGTTTCGCGCCAGCGCTACTGGGGTTGTCCGATTCCTGTCATACATGCGGCCGACGGCTCCAACCGTCCTGCTGACGAGTTTCCAGTGCAGTTACCAGAGGATGTAATTGTTGATGGCTCGGGTTCGCCACTGAAGCGCATGCCGGAGTTTTACCAGCTCTCCGATGGAGAGGAACGCGAAACAGATACATTCGATACCTTCTTTGAATCAAGCTGGTACTACGCACGTTACTGCTCGCCTGGCTGTGACACTGCAATGCTTGATGAACGGGCAAAATACTGGCTTCCAGTTGATCAATACGTTGGCGGTATTGAGCATGCTGTTTTGCACCTGCTGTATGCGCGCTTTTTCAACAAGCTGATGCGTGACGAGGGACTGATTGAGAATGACGAGCCCTTCACCAACCTGCTGACGCAGGGAATGGTTATCGCTGAGACCTGGTACCGTGATAATGCCGACGGCTCGAAAGAGTGGTACAACCCGGCTGATATCGATATCGAGCGTGACGACAAGGGCAAGGTCATCGCTGCAGTCCTCAAATCCGATGGCGAGCCGGTTATGTTCGGTGGCATCGAGAAGATGTCCAAGTCGAAGAATAATGGTGTCGATCCACAGGACCTGATTGACTGTTACGG
>NZ_MPRK01000271.1 GCF_002021095.1 Solemya elarraichensis gill symbiont
GTAGATACCGAGTTGACGGAACATGCCTTCCATACCAAAGGTACGCGCCTCGTCAGGAACAATCGGCACCACGCGCTTGCCAACCTGCTTGTCACGAATCAGGGTTGTCAGGAAACGCACGAATACCATGGTGGTCGACAGTTCTCGATCACCACTGCTTTCGAGCAGTGACTGTAATGTCTCCAGCGGCGGAATTTCAAGTGTCTCAACATCATCAAGGCGTGATGGGAATGAACCACCAAGTGCCTCACGGCGTTCTTTCAGATAGATGGCCTCAGTACTGTCCTCAGCCGGTTTGTAAAAAGGCGTCGAACTGAGTTCATCATCGGGAATCGGGATATTGAAACGGTCACGGAATGCACGCAGTGACTTGTCCCCCATCTTTTTCTGGGAATGCGTGGTGTTCTGACCTTCTCCCGCTTCGCCCATGCCGTAACCCTTGACCGTCTTGGCGAGAATGACTGTCGGCTGCCCCTTGTGGTTCATTGCGGCTGAATAAGCAGAGAAAACTTTTGCCGGATCGTGTCCGCCACGGTTGAGTCGGAAAATATCCTCATCGCTCATGTTGGCGACGAGTTCCTTCAGTTCAGGATATTCACCAAAGAAATGCTCGCGTGTATATTTGCCACCACGTGCCTTGTAGGCCTGATAGTCACCGTCGACACACTCCTCCATACGCTTGCGCAACAAGCCATTTTTATCACGCGCAAGCAGCGGATCCCAGAAACTGCCCCATACAACCTTGATAACATTCCAGCCTGCACCACGGAAAATCGCTTCGAGTTCCTGGATGATCTTGCCGTTACCGCGCACAGGCCCGTCAAGGCGCTGCAGGTTACAGTTGACCACGAACACCAGGTTGTCGAGCTTTTCACGTCCGGCAAGTGTGATTGCACCAAGAGATTCAGGCTCGTCTGTCTCACCGTCACCGAGGAAAGCCCATACCTTACGCTTACCTGCGTCGATCATTTCACGATCATGCAGGTAGTTCATGAAACGCGCCTGGTAAATCGCCATAATCGGACCAAGTCCCATGGAGACGGTCGGGAACTGCCAGAAATCAGGCATTAGCCACGGATGCGGATAGGAAGAGAGCCCCTCTCCATCGACTTCCTGGCGAAAATTATGCATCTGGTCCTTGCTCAGGCGCCCCTCAAGATAGGCACGTGAATAGATACCGGGAGCCGAATGCCCCTGGAAAAAGACCAGGTCACCACCATGGTTCTCATCACGGGCATGGAAAAAATGGTTCATGCCAACGTCATAGAGTGTGGCACTGGAAGCAAAACTGGCGATATGACCGCCCAGTTCTGTAGAAATTCTGTTTGCCTGCACAACCATTGCCATTGCATTCCAGCGCGTCAGCGAGCGAATGCGGCGTTCAACTGCCCGGTCACCCGGATAGCGTTCCTGCAGATGTTCAGGAATGGTGTTGAGGTAGGCAGTATTTGCCGAATAGGGTAAGTAGGCTCCGCGGCGACGCGCCTTGTCGATCAGTTTCTCGAGAAGGTAATGCGCACGATCTGTTCCTTCGTGCTCGATGACGGCGTCCAGCGCCTCAATCCACTCCTGCGTTTCCTGCGGGTCTACATCTTTTATATCGTCTGTCATGTGGGTTCATCCTTCGACAGTGTTTAACCAATGCATACGTGAAGTTTCCACGCAGCGCTTAAATAACGATCTGGAGACGGGGTCACCGTCCTGCAAACCGGCAACAGTCTCCGTTAATTGCGGAATCTGCGCAAACAGGTTCTTGCATCGGTTGATCACAGACTGTTATATACAAGGGTGAAATTTAAACAAAACGCACTGCACAAATGCAATCAGGAAGTTACGCTTAAACCATGTTATTGCATGGGTATCGAAGAATAAGCTGTTGATATTGCGTAATTCAGTGATTGTGGCGTGATATACGCATGAAGATTTACCACTGCAGTCATCTGGCTGGAAATTGCTCGCATATAATGAGTAAGTCAGGATTTCACCTGACGATTTTACAGATGGGATTCGACCTGATGTGACAAATGCGGACAAAAGTTCATCTCTGTTCTATGTCTCCAACTGCTGAGAAGCTGACGATCGATGCTTTAAGACCACTTCCGCTAACGACCAGAAGCGGACACCCAATCCAGACGACGTTGAACGGAATCACTGCTTATATATGTAATAAGTATTTCTTATTCATCCGCTGCGCGCCAAGGAGAGAGAATCGAAGGCGCGTAGTCCCCGGTAGCCACTAGGCGAGACTGTTTTTCTGACGTGCGCCAGC
>NZ_MPRK01000272.1 GCF_002021095.1 Solemya elarraichensis gill symbiont
ATTTTTCCTTGGGCGCTGGCGCACGTCAGAAAAACAGTCTCGCCTAGTGGCTACCGGGGACTACGCGCCTTCGATTCTCTCTCCTTGGCGCGCAGCGATTGCGACTGCCGAACCGGAAACATTGACACTGTAGCCGCCGTCATTAGTGATGGTGTTGTTATGTGCCCTATCAGGCACGGTGAGATCTACACCGGATGAGCCGCTGATATTATCATCGAAATAGGCGTATACATGATGAAGATCCGGGTCATCGTATGCATAGGTGCCAGAATGATATATAGCAAATGTGTCATAACTCCCGTAACCGCCCATTGCTGCGGCAGTCTGGGGGATTGTTGCATCCGAGAGAACTGATGCCACGGCGCGGGCTGTTGCAGTGCGGCGCATACCCTGTACAGAGTTCGGCTCTACTGATTTATTGTGATTCAACAAAGCTTTATGATTCATGCTGACCCTCCGGAGGCCTTAACTCAACTCGTAACTTATTGCTTATTTTTAGTTTAAATGCTTCAACACATTCCTACCGCATATGACAGCGGTATAGTTACTCTTAAGTTAAGCAGTACCAGACCCTAAATGCAACTATAACTTCAGGAAAATTATGTGACACTTATGTGAATTAATTGATCCATAATCCACCTGTAACTTCATTGAGGCAGGTCAAATATGCATGGTGCGCGGCAGCAAGATGAATCGGAAGCCGGTATCTCCTTTATCGAATGCAATAGCAGAGGATCCTATTGACGCACAAAATAATAAAATATACACGCTGACGTAATACGAAAAACGGGGCCCGAAGGCCCCGTTGATTCTTCTTTATGTTGTGAAAAACAACTTAGAAGGAGTGAACCAGCCCCATGGAGAAGGTGCTGTTTTCAGCTTCGAGCTCACTGCCGAGGAGAGCGTCAAAGGGTTCTGATGTTGAAAAAGTCAAATCACCATCAGCACCAACCTTACCTCTGAAGGTCGCTTCCTGCATTGTATAGAGAGCATAGGCTTTGGTACGCTTGCTGAAGTTATGCTCAAGACCGACAGAGATCACTTCCTGCTCGCCATAGAGCTCGGCCCCGATACTGTCGAACGTGCCATCTAATCCGAACCAATCACTGAATGATTCTCCGCTATCCCAGCTCTTTCCAATGCCCATTGACATGTCGCCTTGGCCATAAGCAACCTTTAGTGCATTGTTACCAAATGTATAGACTGCAGACACTTGCCAAATATCACTTTCAGCTTCCAGTTCCTGGTCATATGCCCAGAAAGAGATATCACCGAAGTCCCTGACGCGGTGCTCGAAGACACCGTTAACTGTCAGATTGTTCATGGTGTAGCCCGCACCTACACGGTACTTGTCCTGCTGACCCATAATAGGTAGTGAGAATGATGGACTATCGAATACAGACCAGCTGGTTGAGTGTGTTGGCAGCCTCTCAAATGCAGCAGAGAGGAAGAGGCCGTTGCTCTCATACATGGCAGCAACCGAGTAGGCATCTGCAAGACCATCATGCGCTTCCGGGGAGTTGTCCGCACAAAACGCTGCGCTCGGATCACCATCACACCATCCAGGGATAAAAACTTCAGCTGACTCTGCACCAGGCACGATTGCAGCTGCGAATGTCAGGCCATTCATGTTCGGACTGACATAGGCAATCGCATTTTCCGCACGTACATCCTGGAAGGAGAACATATTCGTGGTGACTGCCCCAAAATCAGTCGGCGCATTGAAGTCAGCCGCAGTATCAGCAAATGGATCAAGACGGCCCGTTGACATCTTATAAGGGGTGTCGTGAATACCGTAGAGGAAAGTACCCCAGTCACCTGCAAGGCCGATGTAGGCGTTACGCGCACCGCCCCATGCACCGCCGTCAGCGATGTCGTAGCCGGTTTCAGCTTTCCAGACCAGGCTCAGGCCATTACCGAGGTCTTCGGTACCCTTGAAACCGATGCGTGAAGCACGGCTGTTGACTCCCCCCATGTCTTCGCTGCCGAAGCTGCCGGAATATCTGTATGGCTCATGTGTTGCACCAATTTCATCAATTTGAACACCGTGCCCATAATAAGCCCATCCCAACGAGTTGTCTGTGAAGTCAATTGATGCGTGCATCTTGCCGTAGATGGTAACACCAGCATGTGCTGCAGGTGCGGCAACTGCTGCAGAAATGGCGGCAGCCAGTATAACTTTTTTCATTTTTCTTCCCCTAAAATTACTACTTAAATTCAAGCGTGTCTTTGATCTCGTGATGTAAAACGGGACATCCAAGTC
>NZ_MPRK01000273.1 GCF_002021095.1 Solemya elarraichensis gill symbiont
CGCGCCCTGGATAGGCGGCTCATAACTGTTCCGACAGGAATGTCCAGAATCTCCGCAACTTCCCGGTAACTGAACTCTTCCAGTACCACGAGCGTAAGCACCTGGCGCTGATTGTCGGGAAGGAGTCCTATGAGCACCATCACCCGGGCAGCAAGCTCACCGGAAGTATTTTGTCGTTCGGGGCAGTTAGTACACACCAGATCGTCATCATTCAAAGCTACGTGCTCGCGCCGCATCCTGAGATGTTCACGCCAACAGTTATTCAGCACTGAATAGAGCCAGCTGTCGAGGCGAGAGGGGTCTTTTAACTGATGGCACTTGTTGATTGCCCTCTCAATAGCCTCTTGAACCAGGTCATCGGCGAGATGACGATCCTTGCACCAGGCATAAGCCACCCTAAAAAGCCGACCGCGTCGCTCTGCAATACGATGTTTGAGCGCTCGTGCTGCGCATAACCTGTCAATGATGGCCATTGGTAGTATTTCCTCCTCTCTTCTAAGAGAGATGCAGAAATCGTCTGGTTATTCCCGATTATTTTAAATATTTTTGGAATAAAACTGCGCCGAGTGCATCTGCCTTAGTACGGGAACCGACATTTCGCCGGTCCACAGACTTAAATCTACACCTATTCACGGCCGTGTGAAAGACGATTGGGCCAAAAGAAGTGCCAACGTCACCCCGTCATTGGGATGATTCCCAGTAAATGTGTTTAGTTTAACCATCAAAGAAATAGAGGAAGAATAGATGAAAATATTAACAACTCTGCTAATGGCAGTTGCGGTGCTCTTTACCTCGAATGTGCAGGCAGAATACGGCAAGCAGAAGGTTGTCTACCATATCAATTACGACAATCCCAAGGCACAAGCTGGTGCACTGCGTAATATCCAGAACCACATCAACGCAGTTGGCGCTGAAAACCTGGATGCGAAAGTTGTCATGCATGGCAACGGCCTTTCGCTGCTGCTTGAGCCCGACGAACTCGCTAGCGTGCCAAAAATGAAGCATGCCAATGCAACACCAGAAATGCAGGTGAAAATTTCCGGCCTGAAAGGCCAGAATGTCGCTTTCTACGTCTGCGCAAACACGCTCAAGGGCAAGAAGATTACACTTGATCAGCTCTATGATGCAGATGAAAGTGCAGTTGTTGCTAGCGGCGTTGCCGAGTTGGCACACCTGCAGGCACAAGGATATACCTATATAAAACCCTGATCGGATAGAGTTTCAGGAAAAGAAAGGCGGCTTTTGAGCCGCCTTTTATATTGTGCAGCTTTGAATTACAGCAACCTATGGACTGGGACTATTAATTACCATCAGACCTCATTCTTTATTGTACTTTGCTATCAAATTCACGCGTATAGTTCTTGTCACTATCCAGGATGATTTCGACATCACCCAATCAAGTCAGCATGCGCCAGGTCTCGGCAACCAGCAGGCCTGATGACATAAGCGCAGCGACCACGCCCCAATAACGCCAGCGTTTCAAGACCGAGGCCGACTCTTTCCGGCTGCCGATAATCCACAAGGAGAGGTTGACCGAGGTGAACACCACCAGGATCACGATGCTGGTTGCCTGTGCCAGGTGAACCAGCGGTAAACCCAGAGCGAGTACCACGATTAGCAGTGTGACCAGCACAATGGCTCGCCCGGGAGTGCGGTGTCGTTCACCAACCTTGCCAAACCATGAGGGAATCAAGCCTTCCCGCGCCATGCCGTAGGTAACGCGGCTGGCCATGATTATCTGGATGAGAATACCGTTGACCATCGCAATGGAGGCCAACATCGCAATCGGCTTTCCGCTTAACCCGGTAACTGCTTCGAAAAGTACCGCTAGCGGCGCGCTGCTGCTGGTCAAGGCTTCGCGGTTGGGTAATGCTACTGCAATCGTAGAAATCAGCGCATACAAGACCACCGTGATCAGCAGGGTGAGGATAATGGCCTTGGGCATGACTTTGTGCGGATCAACTGTCTCCTCTGCCATATTCACCATATCCTCAAAGCCAATGAAGGCAAAGAAGGCAATGATGCTTGCCGAGAAAACCGCCGCCCAGGCCACGGCATCCGAGGGAGGCGTCACGACCTTCAGCAGCAAGGGTGCATCTGCCAACAAGGGAGCTCCAGACAGGCTGATCACAATCAGTGCTCCGACTTCCAGTACCGTAATGACGGCCGCGAAAATCACACTCTGCCGTACGCCCAG
>NZ_MPRK01000274.1 GCF_002021095.1 Solemya elarraichensis gill symbiont
CTCTCCTTGGCGCGCAGCGGATGAAAACTTCTTCAGTCAAATATGGGGCCAGGTTAAGACGGAAGGTTCTTGGCAGGGTGAGATTTGGAATCGAAAAAAAATGGAGAATTATTTCCAGTATGGGAAAGCATCGGCGAGATACATGATAGTACAGGAGACCTAGTTAACTATGTGGCTATTTTCTCAGATATCAGCGTCATCAAGGACACCGAGAAAGAGCTTAAGTATCAAGCTAATCATGATGCACTAACTTCTCTACCTAACCGTAACCTTTTTCAGGAGCTGCTTGAACATGCTATACAAAATGCAAAGCGACAATCTGAATGCCTTTCAGTGATGTTTTTAGACCTGGATAACTTTAAACATATCAATGATAGTCTGGGTCATCATACTGGTGATCTGTTACTGCAAGAAATTGCCGGGCGGTTGAAAGAAAACCTTCGGAAAATTGATATCGTGAGTCGGCTGGGTGGTGATGAATTCCTGATTCTGGTGGAAAAAGTCCATAGCCAAACAGATATTGCACGAATCGCACAAAAGTTATTACTGGCGTTAGATTCGCCTTTTAATATCAATGGCCGTCAATTAATAATCAGTGCCAGCATTGGTGTTAGTATGTTCCCGGATGATGCGAAAACTGTTTCGATGTTAATCCAGCATGCTGATATGGCCATGTATAAGGCAAAAGAACATGGCAAGAACTACTATTATTTTTTCAAACAAGAGTTATCAGACAGAGCAACGCAAAGATTCCAGATAGAATCAGAGCTGCGCCATGCAATTAAAGACAAACAGCTCGTAGTTTATTATCAACCACAGTACTCGTTATCGAATGGCCGATTAACAGGCCTGGAGGCGCTGTCTCGCTGGATACACCCAGAGAGAGGTACGATCTCTCCCGATGAGTTTATTCCAGTTGCGGAGGAAAGCGGGCTGATCATTCCCTGGACTGCATGGATGATCGAGCAGGCTATCATTGATTGGAAAGATCTAGTTGCGAACTTGAAATCGATTCCTCGTCTCAGCATCAATATCTCTAGCCATTGTTTTCATATGCATGGCTTAGTCTCACTTGTAAAAGAACTCATTGAGCGACACGATATTAGGGCTAGCCATTTGGAGCTTGAAATCACTGAAACATCTCTAATGCAAAATGCAGATAGGGCGTGGAGCATCCTTGCTGATCTGAAATAATTAGGGGTACATATCGCCATTGATGACTTTGGAACAGGATACTCTTCACTAAGTTATCTTCAGTAATTTCCGATCGATACTGTGAAGATTGATCGTTCATTTGTGAAGGAAATCATACATCAGCCTGATGTGGCCACTATGGTTTCGGCAATCATACGTATGCGTCACATTCTTGGATTAGATGTCATCTCTGAAGGTGTGGAATCTATTTCCCAGATGGCAATGCTGACTGAACAAGGTTGTGACATAGTTCAGGGATATATATACAGTCAACCTATCCCACCAGAAAAAGTGACGATCCTTCTGCAGCGAGAAATGTAAACCTATCGGTGAAACCGGTCATGTATACTCCAGCCACCGCTCAGTTCACGCTTCATATCATGATAGTGGATAGAGCAGTCAGCCATTTTAATGTCCGCTTTGGGTCGGAAGCGGTCGTTCAGCCTGGTTGAGGAGTGGAATCTCCCCGAAGGTCTGCTTTCGGCCAAAAGCGGGCATTAGAGTACGACTAATAATTAAAATCTGCCAGGGCTATAATCATTGTCTATTTGAGAGTGACATTTGAACAATCCAAACCTCGGCGAGCATGTCTAGGAATGTCTCTATAGATGCTTGTTAGCCGGGCGTCTTTTGCCTGGTTTTCTTTTAGATGGATGATAGCATTCAGCAAGTAACTGACACTCGGTCAATAAAATCATATGATATTCATCCATTATGGCCTCTGACTTCCATTCACTTGCTAAAATATGAATCCGATACGTATCAATCTTTTTGTGGATGGTACGAAAGCATCAGCATATTTGCCTCCGGTATTATTTGGATTAGCCGCACTTCTACTTCGTTCGCTGCGCGCCAAGGAGAGAGAATCGAAGGCGCGTAGTCCCCGGTAGCCACTAGGCGAGACTGTTTTTCTGACGTGCGCCAGCGCCAAAGG
>NZ_MPRK01000275.1 GCF_002021095.1 Solemya elarraichensis gill symbiont
TTTCCTTTGGCGCTGGCGCACGTCAGAAAAACAGTCTCGCCTAGTGGCTACCGGGGACTACGCGCCTTCGATTCTCTCTCCTTGGCGCGCAGCGAGGGAATTCCCGGTCGCCGCAGTATGCCCCAGTTCAATTTCAGCGATGAGGATCTCGATGCGCTTGCAGAGTTCCTGAAGTATACATCTGAAATTGACACGGCTGGCTGGCCACCGAATATCCAGGGCTGAGGAGAGGAGACAGACTCATGCAATATCAATACCAATCCGTAGCAAAACTTTATTTTATTGCTGCTATCGGCCTTTTTGTCGGACAGATTCTGTTCGGACTAATCATAGGTCTTCAATACGTCGTAGGTGATTTCCTGTTCCCGGAAATCCCGTTCAATGTCGCACGCATGGTGCACACTAACCTGCTGATCGTGTGGCTGCTGTTCGGCTTCATGGGCGCAGCCTACTTCCTGGTACCGGAAGAGGCAGAACGCGAGCTTCACAGCCCGTTACTTGCAAAGCTGATGTTCTGGGTGTTCCTGATTGCAGGCGCACTGACGATCGTCGGTTACCTGCTGGTTCCCTATGCAGGACTGGCACAGATGACAGGCAACGAGCTGTTGCCGACCATGGGCCGCGAGTTTCTTGAACAGCCGACCATTACCAAGATAGGCATCGTCATTGTGGCGCTGGCATTTCTTTACAACATCGGTATGACAATCCTCAAGGGACGCAAGACCGCGATCAGTCTGGTGCTGTTGATCGGCCTGCTTGGCCTTGCGCTGCTGTTCCTGTTCGCATTCTACAATCCTGACAACCTGGTTAAGGACAAGTTCTACTGGTGGTGGGTTGTTCATCTGTGGGTAGAGGGTGTGTGGGAGCTGATTCTCGGATCGATTCTCGCTTTCGTACTGATCAAGACAACCGGTGTCGATCGCGAAGTGATTGAGAAGTGGCTCTACGTGATTATCGCCATGACCCTGATCACCGGCATTATCGGTACAGGTCACCATTACTACTGGATAGGAACACCTGAGTACTGGCAGTGGTGGGGATCAATCTTCTCCGCGATGGAACCGATACCGTTCTTCATGATGACTGTATTTGCCTTCAACATGGTGAACCGCCGTCGGCGAAATCATCCCAACAAGGCTGCCTTGCTATGGGCACTCGGTACAGCCGTGATGGCTTTCCTTGGCGCAGGTGTATGGGGATTTCTTCATACCCTCGCACCGGTCAACTACTACACGCACGGTTCGCAAATCACGGCAGCGCACGGTCACATGGCATTCTCTGGTGCCTATGTAATGATCGTGCTGGCGATTATCTCTTACGCAATGCCACTAATGCGTGGCCGCAAGGCAGCGGGCAGTAATCGTTCGCAGATCGTGGAGATGTGGTCATTCTGGTTGATGACTGTCTCAATGGTGTTCATTACACTGTTTCTGACAGCGGCGGGCGTTCTGCAGACATACCTGCAGCGCTACTCGGATGAACCGCTTCCGTTCATGGTGGTTCAGGACAAGATCGAAATCTTCTACTGGCTGCGTGAACTTGCCGGTGTGGTCTTCCTGATTGGCCTGATTCTCTATATCGTCAGTTTCTTTGTCGGTAACTCCGATCCGGAAGCAGGTGCTGGTGTGGAAGAGTCCGCGTAGTTATCAACCCTGAATGGCATCCCCGCATTTGCGGGGATGCTTTTTTATGCAGATGCAGGCGAATCAACAGCTTTTGGTTCGCGACTGATTTTTCCCGGCGAGTGCGCCACTTCTATATTCGTGAATAGTATGGATGCCCAGGTGGCAACAAGCAGCGTTCAGCCACAGCATAAATATCCGCCGGGTGACCTGGCAATCTGGATTTTTATTCTTGCCGAGTTGCTTGTCTTTGCGATTTTCTTCGTCGCTTACGCTTTTGCGCGCATGAACGATGTTGAACTCTTCAATCACTACCAGCTAACGCTGGATCGTAATTCGGCACTGATCAATACCATTGCGCTGCTGACTTCAAGTTACTTCGTTGTGCAGGGAGTTATTCGTACGCTGCGCGCCAAGGAGAGAGAATCGAAGGCGCGTAGTCCCCGGTAGCCACTAGGCGAGACTGTTTTTCTGACGTGCGCCAGCGCCAAAGGAA
>NZ_MPRK01000276.1 GCF_002021095.1 Solemya elarraichensis gill symbiont
AACAGTCTCGCCTAGTGGCTACCGGGGACTACGCGCCTTCGATTCTCTCTCCTTGGCGCGCAGCGGAGGAAATACTGCTCGTCCTCTCAGGTACAGCGACCATCTTCATCAACGAGCCAGGCAAGGGAGTTCTTCGGGCATATTCATCCCGTTCCGGAGATTTTTTCTATTATCCCTCAGGGCAAACCCATACTATCTACAATGGCAGTGAAGAACCGATTCAATACCTCATGTTCCGCTGGACAGCACGGGCAACGCAACCTAAACAAGCGCACACTGTTGGATATAAAAAGTCCCTCTACGATTCAGGAAATGGTCGGCTTGCAGTCAACCACCAGAGTTCTGGACTAAAACATCTGCACATTCATTTCACCCGACTGCAACCTGGCCAGTCATTCAAGCGGCATGTCGATCAGTACGACACTGCGCTTATCGTTCTTGAAGGTGAATTAAGCATACTCAATCAGCGCCTTGGCAATGGCGGTGTATTTTTCATCCGGGCTGGTGAACTGCATAACACGCACAATGAGGGAACTGAGCCCTGCGCCTACCTGGTCTTCGAATTTCATGCTGACACAGCGGTGACCAGCAAGACCATGTAAATGGGCTGGCCTTTATCAGTGCGCCTCATCCCAGTTGTCACCAATACCAACATCGACGACAAGCGGTACTTTCAACTCGGCTGCCTGTGACATCCTGCGACTGATCTGTTCAACTGCTGGATCAAGTTGATCTTCAGCAACCTCGAACACGAGTTCGTCATGTACCTGCATGGTCATGCGCACATCCGGCTCATCGTTGCGAATCCAGGCATCTACATCCAACATTGCCAGCTTGATGATATCAGCTGCCGTACCCTGCATCGGCGCATTGATAGCGGTGCGTTCAGCCGCTGCACGACGCATGCCGTTGCGCGAATTGATCTCGGGCAGGTAGAGGCGGCGCCCAAACACTGTCTCTACATAACCCTTCTGATGCGCATCTGCGCGGATTGAATCCATGAACTCACGAACACCCGGGTAGCGTTCGAAATAGAGATCGACATACTCCTGTGCAACCGAGCGTTCGACACCCAGCTGCTTGGCCAGCCCGAAGGCCGACATGCCGTAGATGAGGCCGAAGTTGATTGCCTTGGCCGAACGACGCTGGTCTGAAGTTACATCTTCAGAAGCGACACCAAACACCTCGGCTGCAGTGGCACGGTGAACATCCATACCGTCAGAGAATGCACCCAGAAGCGCTTCATCACCGGAGAGGTGCGCCATGATGCGCAACTCTACCTGCGAGTAGTCTGCCGCCACCATGCGGTAACCATCCTCGGGTACAAATGCCTGGCGAATCCTGCGCCCCTCTTCGGTACGCACAGGGATGTTCTGCAAATTTGGATCCGATGAACTGAGACGCCCGGTCGCAGCCACTGCCTGGTGATACGAGGTGTGCACCCTGCCAGTGTCAGGATCAACCATCCCCGGCAGCTTGTCAGTGTAGGTAGAACGCAGCTTGGCAAGACTGCGGTGCGACAGGATCACCTGCGGAAGCTCATGCCCTTGTTCTGCCAGCTCCTGCAACACCGACTCTGCTGTCGATGGCGCCCCCTTGGGCGTCTTGGAGATCACCGGCAGTTCGAGTTCCTCGAAGAATATCTGGCCGATCTGCTTTGGCGAGCCCATGTTGAAGGAGCGCCCGGCAATCTCGTATGCCTGCTCCTCGAGCTTGTGCATACGCATGGCGAGTTCACCGCTCTGCTTGACCAGCATCGCCGAGTCAATGCGCACACCGGTACACTCAATGCGCGACAGCACAGGAACCAGGGGTATCTCGATTGATTCAAAAACCGATTTCGGGCCACTCTCTGCGGAGAGTTTTGGCCAGATCGCCTGGTGCAGGCGCAGCGTAATATCGGCATCTTCCGCTGCATAGGGCGCAGCCTGTTCGAGCGGCACCTGGTCAAATGTCAGTTGCTTTGCACCCTTGCCGGCAACCTCTTCGAACTTGATGGTCTTGAGATTCAGGTAGGCCTGCGCAAGTGAATCCATGTCATGCCGCGTCGCGGTCGAATTGAAGACATAGGATTCGAGCATGGTGTCATAGGCAACACCCTGCAGCT
>NZ_MPRK01000277.1 GCF_002021095.1 Solemya elarraichensis gill symbiont
ACAACAATAAAGAAAAAACTGGAAATGTCCAGTAAATGCTATGTACATCATGTATGTGTTTCATATCCGGAGGCATCAATTGAGCTGAATTATTTATGAAAGAAACTGATAATAGAGCTCCTTATTAATTCGGCGCACTTTCGCCCAAATAACGTTTTTTCACTGTCAGTTAATGGCAACAAGATTTCTCGACCAAGTTTGTAGCAACTGTTCGCCATTTAGTTCATCTAACATAACAAAAGTGTCAATCCCAAATATGTTAAGGACAAAATCAAAGAAAGTACTACGAAAATAGTGTGTGCTTGGACAACTGGTCACCAGATGGCGAAGCGTATCCCTGAAAGGACGGTCACATTTCTCACATATTTGATGTATGTTCTGGGGGATTTGAGAAAGCGCTTTACACAGAAGGAATGTCTTTCTTTTGTCGTTTGCAGTTTTAGAGATCTGCCAATGAACGAGCGGCTTGTATTCGTTGTGGACATCTCTGAAGCGGGCAAAGTCAGAGTCGTGATTAATACGAGTGCGTAACAATGTATTTTCTGTATGTCGTATCCTATTCTTTACAATGCGTTTCCAAACATTCTTGGTTGGAAATCCATTCGTTTCCATAAATGATGTAAGGTACTGTGTGAGATTATACCGACTCAGTATATCACAAATGTCGGGGATGAATCCATTTCCTTTTTGTGTGATTATGTACGAAAACAGACGGAGGTGGAACATATGCTTCGGGATACTGTTCAATGGTAACACTATGAGCTTATGGAGGAACAGAAGCTTCCGTTTGTCAATCTCAGCCGTAATCCTGTGAACACCGAGAATGCTTTCGCACATGTCTGACCTTGTACGTGTTGGGAGGCGTAAGAACAGTTTGCATACAAAATGCTGGAACACTTCCAGGCTGCGCAAGTCATTTCGCGATAATGAATTCCAGAATTCACATCCATAAAGAACTGACGTCAAAACAATTTTCTTATAAAGATGAGTAAGCACCAATGGATTAGATTGTAGAAATTCATCCCCCATGCCTAAAATTGCAAACACTTTCTTCCTTCCTTTCTGTACAGCCTTTTTCACCATTTCGGATGACGTGAGTTTGTCACTAACAACCATTCCCAAATGGTCTTGTTCCGTTGCCAACTTTAGGGGAGCATTTCCAAGCCGGAAGTCAAAGTTTGACTTATAGGTTTTATTCATGCCGAATATTACTATCGAACATTTTGTCGGATTGTATTGAAATTTCCAGTCAGTAGAGTATGCAAAACATATGTCCAACATTCTCTGTAGAAGAACAGGTGACCGTGCGATCAAAACCGTGTCGTCTGCAAGGGTTGGATTACTACACGTAATATGACCTAATTTCATGCCAAATCCAGATGTCTCAAGCGCCAGAGATAGATCATTCATGTATAAGAGGTATAGGAAGGTTGACAAGACACCCCCTTGGCGCACGCCTCTTTCTACACTAACGAATCGTGACTGTCTTCCATTTATAATCACTGCGCTACGCATATGTTGATATGAGCAGTGTATGAGTTTAAATACACTTCCGGTAACTCCAAACGCATATAACTTAGACATGAGTCCACTATGCCAGACAGTATCAAATGCTTTACGGATGTCCAAAAACGAAAGAAAGGCCTTTTCATTGTTGTCAAGGCACGATTGGACAGTTTCGCGTAAGACGAAGGCAGTTGTAGTGCAGCTTAGCTGTTTTTGAAATCCTTGTTGCTGTGAAGAGGGAAACTCGGGGTGATTGACCGTAGTCCACGTAGTTAGTCTTGCATTTAGGACTTTTTCCATCAGCTTATAGACAACGGATAATAGGGTGACCGGCCTGTAATTATCTGGACTTTTGCGCGTTTTATTCCCGCCTTTAAACAATGGAACTACTAGCCCCTGCTTCCAAATGTTCGGCACATAAGTATGCAATTTGATTAAATTGAACAGTTTCGTTATCACGCACATAAGAGAACGTCCGCCGTATTTCAAATGTTCGCCTTGAATTCCATCCACTCCACTTGCTTTCCGGAATTTCAGAGAATTAATTGCAGACACTATTTCTGCGAATTCAAAGTCCTTGTCTAAAGTTGGGT
>NZ_MPRK01000029.1 GCF_002021095.1 Solemya elarraichensis gill symbiont
GTGAACCACGCAGACGTACAACGTCTTCAGCAGTGTAACCACGCTTTACATTTTTCCAACGCGGATTTTCCGCCCAATCTTTCTCCAGCGCTGCGGCCTGTTCCTGTCTGTTCATAGCAGTCTCCAAAATTAAGTTAGTTGAATCAGTCAATGGTGTCATCTGCACCAGGGTGCAAAATAACCGGCGATGGATCTGAAGGTTAACTGTCCAACGCAATCGCAGGATTCTGTTTGTATCGCTCTGCGTAGCCTGGCACCGGGTGGAGTGCTTTTGCCACTCCTACAGTGCCATGTAACCGCGTTAACAGGTTGATTGACGTGTCAAGTGCGGCAATACCAAGCATGTAAATTCAGGTATTGGGTAAGATTAACACGCAATTTTGTGCGTCGCAATAAAATTATTGCAATGCACCAACTGCTTTATTTCAGCGACTTACGTCTATTTTTCAGGTACGAGCAGCCCGCAATGCATCGTTGAATACCTCACTCGGGCGCATAACCGAGCGGGTCTTTTCGGAATCAGCCATGAAATAGCCGCCAATATCGACCTCAACACCCTGGATCGATTCCATATGAACGATGATCTGCTCTTCATTCTGTGCCAGGTATTCTGCCAACGGTTCGAACTGGGCCCTCAATTCGGCATCCTCTTCCTGCGCTGCAAGTGCGTCTCCCCAGTAGAGCGCCAGGTAGAAATGGCTGCCCCTGGTATCCAGTTCGCCGGTACGCCGATGCGGCGCCTTGTCATTCTCAAGCAGCCTGCTGGTTGCATCGTCCAGTGTGCGCGCAAGGATATTGGCCTTGGTGTTGCCGGTTTTCTTATAGATATCCTCTAACGATACAGCAAGCGCCAGGTATTCGCCCAGTGAGTCCCAGCTGAGATGGTTACTCTTCGAGTAACTGACGTACAAGCACGGGGCCGTGCCGCCGGCACCGGTCTCAAACAGGCTGCCGCCTGACATCAGAGGAACAATTGAAAGCATCTTGGCACTGGTTCCCAGTTCCATAATCGGAAACAGGTCGGTGAGATAGTCACGCAGGATATTTCCGGTCACCGAGATGGTGTCCTTGCCGCGAATGATGCGTTCAAGCGAGAAGCGCATCGCACGCAGTGGCGACATCAGGTGAATATCGGCACCGCTCAAATCATGATCCTCAAGATAACGCTCGACCTTCTTAATCAGTTCGGCATCGTGCGGTCTGTACTCATCCAGCCAGAAGACAGCAGGCGTTTCAGATTCACGCGCACGCTCGACTGCAAGTTTGACCCAATCACGTACCGGGGCATCCTTGGTCTGGCACATGCGCCAGATATCTCCTTGCTCGACTTCCTGTTCAATCAGGACAGTGCCATCATGATCGACAATACGTGCAACGCCCTCTTCCTCCAGCTCGAATGTCTTGTCATGCGAACCGTACTCTTCGGCCTTTTGCGCCATCAGGCCAACGTTCGGCACACTACCCATTGTTGCCGGATCGAAGGCACCATTGGTTTTGCAGAAGTTGATCATCTCCTGGTAGATGCGCGCATAGGTACTTTCCGGCATCACTGCCTTGGTATCCTTGAGTTTGCCATCCGCCCCCCACATCTTGCCGCCGTTGCGGATCATCGCCGGCATTGATGCATCGACAATCACATCATTGGGTGCGTGCAGGTTTGATATCCCCCTGGCTGAGTCAACCATCGCCAATTCGGGACGATGCTGGTAGCTGGCGTGAAGATCATCCAGTATCTCTTCACGAAATGAGTTCGGCAGCGTCTCGATTTTTTCGTAAACACTGCTGATGCCGTTGTTGGGATTAACGCCAAGCTTATCGAACAGGTCGCCATACTTTTCGAACAGCTCCTTGTAGAAAACCCTGACGGCATGACCGAAAACAATCGGGTGCGATACTTTCATCATGGTCGCCTTGACGTGAAGCGAGAACATCACGCCGGTTTCCTGTGCATCCTCGAGCTGTTCCTCGAAAAAGTCACACAGCGCTTTTTTGCTCATGAACATGCTGTCGATAATCTCGCCCTCTAACAGCGACACCTTCTCCTTCAGCACAACGGTTTTTCCTGAGAGGGTAACCAGTTCCATGCGAACGTCACGCGCCTTATCCATGGTCATACATTTTTCGCTGTGATAAAAATCACCGTCGCGCATGTGAGCAACATGGGTTCGCGATGCAGGGCTCCACTTCGTCATTTCATGCGGATGATTGCGTGCATAACGCTTCACCGCCAAGGGTGCACGCCGATCCGAATTGCCTTCTCGCAGAACCGGGTTGACGGCACTGCCGAGAACTTTCGAATAGCGCTCCCGAATTGCGCGCTGCTCATCACTGCTTGGCTCTTCAGGGTAGTCAGGTATTGCGAAGCCCCTGGCCTGCAACTCTTTGATGGCTGTGTGCAGCTGGGGTACCGAGGCACTGATATTCGGTAACTTGACGATGTTCGCATCCGGATCCCCAGTCAGATTGCCTAGTGCAGCAAGGTTATCCGGCAGCCTCTGCTCTTCTGTCAGGAATTCCGGGGATTCCGCAAGAATACGTGCTGAAACAGAGATGTCATTTTTAACAATCTCTATATCCGCGCCTGATGTAAATGTTCTGATGATCGGTAGCAGAGAGCAAGTCGCCAGCAGCGGGGCCTCGTCTGTCAGCGTATAGATGATATTTGCTTTCTGTGTTGTCATGGTTCCGCCGCTTGAATCGATGGTTCCTTCAACAGACGGCAGCTGGCAGGAGCATCTGCCCTGCTGTAGTGGGGTGGCCTGTTGAAGCTCGGTTATCCTAGTATGAAAACCCGAGAGTCTGCATCGCAGAAGCCCTTTCCGGAATGGTCACTCTTGTGGTGCTCTCCGGCAGCTATCAGGCGCTTTTCAGTCGTTTGCGCGCGACACATCAGGTCATCGGCGCAAGGTTAACACGCAGACTTGTGCATCGCAATATATTTATAGGGGCCAAAAGTTTTTCTTATAATTGATTGAATTGACCTTGGCGAGCACATCCTCTGACGCATACCCCGTCATTCCGGACGGAACAGGTAGATACCCGGAATCCGTTCCGGGCACTGTACTTTAATATAGATAAACCCCGGGACAAGCCCGGGGTGAGATCAAAATACTAAAGGATCAAATATCGTATCCGCGTTCCTCGTGTGAAACGATATCGAGTCCCTGGATTTCCTCTTCTTGAATGACCCGCAGACCGGATGTGAGTATACCTGTCAGCTTCAGCAACACCCATGTAACCACCGCGGTAAAGATAATCGTGACAATGATACCGGTCGACTGAACCAGGAGCTGCCCACCCATGGTGGTGATTCCCTCGGCAAAGCCATAACCACTGAAGGCGCCAAGACTGGTGGCAGAAAAAATACCAACCATGAATGTACCGAGCATGCCGCCAACGCCGTGAACAGGGAACACGTCAAGAGAGTCGTCAATTTTCAGAACTTGCTTGAGAGTGATTGTTGCTGAATAACAGACACCACCAGCAAACAAACCAATTATCAGGGCGCCGCCTGGACCAACAAAACCCGATGCCGGAGTAATTGTGCCGAGACCAGCTACCATACCTGTTACAGCACCCAGTGCACTCGGGCGACCATGCTTGATCCATTCGATCAAACCCCAGGTTAAGGCGCCAGTAGCAGCAGCAATATGAGTCACCAGCATCGCCATCGCTGCACTGCCGTCTGATGCCAGTGCACTACCACCATTGAATCCGAACCAGCCGACCCATAGCATGCCTGCACCCGTAACAGTCATGGTCATGTTATGCGGAGGCATTGCAGTGGTTCCGAATCCCTTGCGCGGTCCCAGAACAATAGCTGAAACCAGTGCTGCGACACCTGCAGTGATATGCACCACGGTGCCACCGGCAAAATCGTAAAAACCCATCTGGGAGAGCCAGCCGCCGCCCCACACCCAGTGGGTCACCGGCACATAGACACACAGCAGCCACAGGGCGCTGAATATGAGCATCGCAGAAAACTTCATGCGCTCGGCATAGGCACCGATGATCAGCGCGGGGGTAATAATCGCAAAAGTCATCTGGAAGAGCATGAACAAGGCTTCAGGAATATCGCCCGCGAGTGTCTCACGGTCGATCCCCATCATCATCACCTTGCTGAAATCACCGATGTACACCCCACCCTCACCGAATGCCAGGCTGTAGCCAATGATCAGCCACAGAATCGAGGAGATGCCTGCAATCGAGAAACACTGCATGAGTACAGAAAGCACGTTTTTGGTGCGTACCAGGCCGCCATAAAAGAGTGCAAGCCCGGGCAGGGTCATAAATAAAACCAGGGCTGTCGATGTCAGAATCCAGGACGTATTGGCACTGTTAATGGTGTCAGCGGCTGCTGCTCCCGAAAAACCCAGGGTAAGTAGCAGGCCCCAGATGCGTTTGTTGGATATCATGAATCACTCCCTAATAATTAAATAGCTGTTGGAGGGCATTATTAGCAATAAACATGCCAGCCAATGAATCAGGGGGATAGGCCGTATAAGATGGATATATCGCACCATATTGGTGTATTTGTCATAAGGACGCACATTTATTGTGCGCAAAAGAAAAAACCAGTGTACCGAGTAACCGGCACACTGGCGAACTGAGTCAAAGGGGAGTCACAACTGGCAATTATTCGGTGGAGCCACCCAGAGCCGAACTCGCCAGTTACTAATATGACAAGTGAACTTTGAGTTTAGTTCAATCCAGCAGGGATTTTTTTCTTGCCGTTGAAAAAACGCAGTACCGGACTGCGTGGCTGGACCTCCCCGGTGAGGATATATTCGAGCACGACAGGGTTCTGCAATGTCCAGTCAATACGGTTGCGAACAGCCGGGCTACTGGCCCACAGGATCCGGTCCCATGTTTTCAGTTCCCTGTCTGCGTCAGGAAGCAAAATGAACTCGCCTTCACTTTCGATCAGCAGGGCAATCATGGGCAGTTGCTCTTCACGTTCAGATGGACTGCTGGCGAGATCGCCGACCGTCACAGGCGTACCAGACTCGATCGCCTTGCAGACCGCCTCTGCCTCGTTACAGTCGACGCTCAGTTCCCATACATCCGGCACCCTGTCACTACTGATGGCGATCATGCGACTGACAAGTTCACACGCCCAGTTGTCATCCTCCTTGCGTGCCAGATCCATGAAGTGGTGCAACATTGGCGTAACCAGAAGCATGCGAATCCTGCTGGCAATAATGTGGCTTGGGTGCATTACGATATCTGCATTGATTGCATCGACTATCGACTGGTTTGAGCGCTTGTTCTGGCGCAAGATGACAAACAGGTCACTATTGATCTCTTTCGCCGTCATGATAATCGAGAGGTTATCTACGTCATTGTCAGTTCCGGCGATAATACCAACAGAATTCTCAATATCAGCCTGTCCGAGGGTTTCCGCCTCAGTGCCACGACCAGTTACCGTATCTGTATGCGGACTGCCCGTCTTCTCCGGCGTTGCCTCGATCACGGTAACCTCGATCCCCTCGTCAACAAGAATCTCGTATACTGCCTTGCCGAAACGGCCGAATCCGCAGAGAATCCACTTGCCGTGCTTTGGTGGGTAGACGGGCTCTGTCAGGGGCGCATGCGACAGACTGCTGAGCCACTGGCGCAACAGGTAAAGACCGGGGGCCTGCAATGCCATTGATAGATGCGTCGAGAAGGTTTCGAATGGATCGACAACATAATCCGTTCCAAAGGACTCCATATTGGCCTCAATGGTGGCCGAGTCTGCGCGACAGATCACCTGCTTGGTCGGATTCAGCAACTTGCTGGCCAAGGCAATCTTGAGATTAACCAGGTTACTGCTGGTCAGGCCAACCACACCGGAGCACATTGGGTGCTTGAGCCCCGCTCGCACAAGCGTGTCAGGTTCTGCAGCATTGCCGATGAAAGCCGGCACATCCGCACGCAGATTGTGTAAAGTAAGCGCCGAAATCGTCTCAGGGTCCTTATCCACAACCACAACGTGCTGGTGGCGGTCGGTCAGATCGCGACACAATTCACTGCCCACGGCACCATAGCCGGCGAGTAGATAAAAGGGTTCTGAGATTTTCCTCACTCGACGGCTGAAACGGTTGGTTGTCAGCGCCATCTGAAAAGAGTCTGCCTTGACCAGGGCCAGCAGGGTACCAAGTGCATAGATCCAGGCAATTACTGTCGCGTAGAGAGAGATCAAAACCCACATGCGCTGCGCGTCAGTAAACTCGTGGGGAATCTCGCCAAAACCGATGGTCGTTGCCATGAAACTGACAAAATAGAAGGCGTGAAAGAAATCCATGTGCCATGGATTTCCACTGGCATCCTGCCCCGGAATCAGCACCATGCCCAGCACAGCGACGGTATACACCATCAGCAGCGTCAGCAGTGGCTGACGCATGTTCCTGAAGACGAGATAGACGATACTATCCATGATAAATGCTTATAGCCTGTTAGCGGCGCATGATGACTGTTTCTATCAGCAGCAGGACAACCGAGATGATATTGGCAAGGAAAGCGCCCGCCGAGAGCGAAACGATGCTAACCATGACTCCGCTGGTGAGTGGCTGATTCATGCCGTGAACAACCACGGTCCAGATGACTGCGGCAACAATCAACTGCAGCACGGCAACAAGGCTGGTTGAAAGCAATACGGCTCCCATCTGGGTTCTGTCACCGAACTTGAGAATGGTCGCAATCAGGTTAACCACGATTACTGCGAACAGTTCGTAAACAGGATGGTGGGCCGGGTTCTCCATGTCGCCGAGGATAAAACCAAAGTTCAGCGTCAGCGACAGGACGATAAAGAAGCTGAAAATTACTTTTTCAGAATTCATCGGGTGCTCCCATTTCTATTGTTATGGATTATTTTGCTTATCATAGCGCTTGATCACACGTTGCTGCAATCTACACACAAAAAAACGCCACCCTTGTGGGGTGGCGTCCGAAGAGCATGTATATAGGGGGATGAATTAAATATACAGGCAGATATCACTTTCACCGGCAAATTCGAAGAATGCGGCAGCGCCGGCATAATCGATTCCGTCGATGAAATCAGATTGATCAAAACCAAACAGTTCAACTGTCATCTGACAGGCGATGAACTTGACTTCAGCTTCCTGGCTTAGCTCACGCAGTTCTGCGATTGTAGCTACACCATTATTAGCGATCGTCTGTTTCATCAGCACGGTTGCCAGCGACTCATAACCAGGGACGTTAGCCTGGATGATGTTCGGGATGTTCCAGTTAATGTTCTTGAACCACTGGGGTCCGAAAGGCATCTTCATTGGCATGCCAGGGTTGCCCAGTGGGCTGACCTTGAGACCGCTGACATCTTTCTTCAGCAGCTGCAAACCGTAAAATGTTGCAAAAATCTGGACTTCATAGCCGAGTGCTGCAGCAGTTGATGCAAGAATGAACGGAGGATATGCCCAGTCAAGCGTACCCTTGGTTGCGATAATTGCTAATTTTTTCTGTTCCACTTTTCTACTCCTCCGTCGTAAAGTTTAATTGTATAAATTAAGACTTCTTCATCAGGAAGTGAAATTTACCGCCTTCTTCACTTGATTCCATCAGCTCGTTACCAGTCTGCTTTGCGAAAGCTTCGAAATCTTTTACTGAACCCGGGTCGGTCGCAATGATGTGCAGTACTTTGCCTGCTTCCATTCCGGTCAGTGCTTTCTTTGCACGCAGGATTGGCAGTGGGCAGTTCAGTCCGCTTGCGTCGAGTTCTTCATCAAAATCAGCCATTGGAAACCTCCAGGTCAGGGCGTTGTCGTTGAATCGTAGTATGTTCTTATATTCAAAAACACCGAAGAACGCAAGTCAATTTTTATGTTGCGCTGCAGCGTGTTTTGAAAATAATTCATTGTTGACGGGTGTTTGCACACTTTTTTTATGCAACACGCGAAGTAATTTCGTAGCCGCTGTGCGCCCAACTGATGATGCCGCCACGCAGGTTGATCACGTTTGAGATCCCCTGCTGCATCAGGTAGGCACATGCGTGGTATGAGCGCGCACCACTGCGACAGTAGAGAATAATCTCCTTGTCATCGGGAAAATCCTGCATCTTCAGCGGGATCAGGTGCATCGGCAGAAACTCCGAATTGGGCAAAATTCCCTGTGCGACCTCTGCCTCGCTGCGGATATCGTAGAGCACGAAATTATCTTCGGCATCCATACGGCGTTTGAGCTCATCCGCATCTATCTCTTCTATCGTCATCATACGAGTAAGAGCAACTCTATTAATCGAGAAAGCGGTATATTATACTTTACTGATATTTATCAGGCAAACCTGACTCATCTCTCACGGGATTCTGTATGGATTTTTTACCAATTTTCCTCTCCATCAAGGAGAAACGCTGCATCGTCATTGGCGGTGGTGATGTCGCCACGCGCAAGATTGCCTCGCTGCTGCGAGCAGGCGGCAAGGTAACAGTCATTGCGCCCCAACTTTCGGCATCCAACCAGAAGCTCGCCGACAACGGCAAGATCGTGCACCATGCGCGTGAATATATGGATACCGATCTCGACAATGCAACCATCGTTATCGCTGCTACGGATGACGAATCAACCAATGCAGAAATCGCGCAACGTGCACAGCAACAGGGCATTCCGGTCAATGTGATCGACAAGCCGGAAAACGGCAACTTTATTATGCCGTCCATTATCGACCGCTCACCTGTCATTGCAGCTGTTTCAACCGGCGGAGCCTCCCCGGTACTGGCACGCCTGATTCGCACACGCCTCGAGTCTCTGATTCCCGCGGGCTATGGCCGTCTTGCTGAACTCTGCGGTCGCTATCGCGACACCGTCAAACAGCTCTTTTCAGATCCGAAAGATCGTCGTCGCTTCTGGGACGCCATCCTGCAGGGCGGTGTTGCCGAGCGCGTATTTTCAGGTCACATGGAAGAAGCTGATGTCGCCATGCAAAAAGCGCTGGACGAAGCCAATCCGAATCCGGGCATGGGCGAGGTCTATCTCGTCGGTGGTGGTCCTGGTGACCCTGACCTGCTCACTTTCCGCGCCCTCCGCTGCATGCAGCAGGCAGATGTCGTTGTCTATGACCGACTGGTCGCCAAGCCGATACTCGATATGACACGCCGTGATGCCGAGCGCATTTATGTTGGCAAGGAGCGTGATAACCATGCCATGCGCCAGGAGGAGATCAACAAATTGCTGGCAAGACTGGCAAAAGAAGGCAAGCGCGTGGTACGCCTCAAGGGCGGTGACCCCTTTATCTTTGGCCGTGGTGGTGAGGAGATCGATACGCTTGCCGAAGAGGGAATCCCCTTCCAGGTTATTCCAGGCATTACTGCGGCATCAGGTTGTGCTTCCTATTCAGGCATTCCGCTGACACACAGGGATTATGCGCAGTCGGTCACATTTGTCACCGGGCATCTCAAGGACAACAGTATGAATCTCAACTGGCAGCAGCTGGCACAGCCACACCAGACCGTTGTGTTCTACATGGGCCTCAAGGGATTGCCTGTGATCACGCGTGAACTACAGAGCCATGGCCGATCAGCTGATACACCAGCCGCCCTGATCCAGCAAGGTACCACGCACATGCAGCGTGTCCTCACCGGTACGCTGGAGACAATCGAATCAATCGTTGAGCGTGAACAGCCAAAACCGCCGACGCTGATTATCGTCGGGGAAGTTGTTGAGTTGCACGACAAGCTCTCCTGGTACAAGACACCGGAATCATCTGAGCAGGGTGCAACTTCATAGTGGGAAGGATGCCTGGAATCAGGCGTCCTCTTCTGCAGGCCACTTCTTACCGGCCTCTTCTACCATCTTCTGCAGGTCACCACTCTCGTGCATTTCGAGGGTGATGTCACAGCCACCAATCAGCTCTCCGTCAATATAGATCTGCGGAAATGTCGGCCAGTCGGCAAAGCGCGGCAGGTTTTCGAACACTTCAGGATCGGCCAATATATTGACGTAGGCAAACTTGACACCGCAATCCTGCAGTGCGGCTGCCGCACGAGACGAGAAACCACACTGTGGGAACTGTGGCGTGCCCTTCATATAGATAATGATCGGGTTTGACTCGACCTGCTCTTTGATTCTGTCCAAAACGTCCATTCGGTTTTCCTGTAAAAACTTTGTTAATCGATTCTATTCTACTATCGTGCCTGACATCGACAAATTCAACCCCAAGGAACCTCGGATATATCCAGAGACAACTAAAGACCCTGGCGTTGCAGCCAGTATTCAAAAACTGCCAGGTGCCACAACTTACTGCCCTGTATGCGGGTGTGGTGCATCTCCGGCGCCGCCAGCAGCATATCGATATAGTCACGACTGAACAAACCGCGTTCACGGCAACGCTGTGAATCGAGAATATCTCGCATGAATTCGAGAAACTCACCACGCACGTACTTAAGTGCAGGCATCGGAAAATAGCCCTTTGGCCTGTCGATAACCGAATCAGGCACGATTCCCCTGGCAATGCGCTTGAGCAGGTATTTCCCATCCTCCTTGAGACGCGTCTCGGGCGGACAGCGCGCGGCCAGTTCGACCAGTTCGTGGTCAAGGAAAGGTACGCGTGCCTCAAGCCCCCACGCCATGGTCATGTTATCGACACGCTTGACCGGGTCATCGATAATCAGGGTGGTCACATCGAGGCGCAGCACCTGGTCAAGAAAAGTGTCCGCATCCGCAGCATTCAGAGCCTCGGCAACATAGTCACCAGTGATATCGCCGGTATGCCATGGAGAATTCATCATGCGCAGATACTCAGGATTATCGCGGTCAAAATAGTGCTTTCGAAAACGATCGAGCCGCGAACCCTCGCTCTCGGCAAGCATACGGGAATACCAGAAATAACCGCCGAATACTTCGTCAGCACCCTGCCCTGACTGCACCACCTTGATCTGTTGCGAAACCTGTTCGGCCAGCAGGTAGAAAGCCACTGCATCCTGCCCAAACATGGGTTCTGCCATGTTGTCGACTGCTTCCGGCAGGCGTTTAAGCACTTCCTCGTTGGGAATAAGGAACTTGTGGTGTCGCGGCTGGTAACGATCCACCACCTGGTCAGAATATTCAAATTCGCTGCCCTTCTCTTCCGGCTGGCCCTCGAATCCGACAGAGAAAGTGCGAATATCCTCCATACCGAGTTCCGCCAGCAAGGCGACCAGAAGGCTTGAATCAAGACCGCCGGAAAGCAATACTCCGACCGGCACATCAGCGACATCGTTACGCCTCTGCACGGCTGTTCTCAGCGCAGCGTGAATCGCCTCGACCCACTCGTCATCACTGAGGTCCTGTGGCAGCCGGGTTGCATCGAGATGCCAGTACCGTGCCGTGCTGATTTCACCAGCGGCAGTAATACGCATTTGGTGTCCAGGCTCAAGCTTGCGGATTCCACTGATGACGGTACGTGGTGCAGGCACCACTGCATGCAGGGTGAACTGGAAATGGAGCGCCTCTGCATCCAGCGAGGTATCAACATCACCGGCAGCCAAAAGTGCCTGCGTGTTGGAGGCAAAGCGGAAGCGCCGCTGATCATGCGAATAGTAAAACGGTTTGATGCCAAAACGGTCGCGTACAGCAAACAGGCTTTGATCACGCGAGTCGTGAATCACAAAGGCAAACATGCCGTGAAAACGTTCCACGCACTCCTCGCCCCAGGCATGATATGCCTTGATGATGACCTCGGTATCACCACCTGAAAAGAAGCTGTAGCCCATGCCCTGGAGCTGGGTACGCAACTCACGGTAATTATAGATCGCGCCATTGAAAACGATAGCAAGGCCGAGCGTCTCATCGACCATTGGCTGATGCGAGCGGTCGGTAAGATCAATTACCGAGAGCCGTCGGTGTCCGAATGCGAGCGCTCCTTTTCTGAATGTTCCGGCATCATCCGGCCCGCGACGCTCAAGACGCGACAGCATGTCAGCGAGGCGTTGCTCCTCGACTGCTTGACCATCAAAACGCAACTCACCACAGATACCGCACATATGACCTCGACCAGGCTGATTTAGACCCTTGCCATCATACCATTCCAGACAGACTGCAAACCTCCAGGTTTGCCGCCTGGTTTGATATAGATAACTGCCATCACCTATACTGGCATGACGGCATCGGCTAACAGCTGATCATTGCAAGCTTCTTTCCACAACGAGTAGCAGTGTGATTAAAAAAAGCGAACGCACAAAACAGAAGATCATCCAGACAGCCAACCGGCTCTTCTACCGCCGTGGGTACAACCGCACCTCCT
>NZ_MPRK01000278.1 GCF_002021095.1 Solemya elarraichensis gill symbiont
AAACAAGAAAACAAGAAAACAAGAAAACCACTGAAAATAACACCAGTATTTGCGATGAGGTCATTCTTGGTAAATACCCAGCTTGCCCGCATGTGAACCTCACCATGCTTATGTTTTTCGATGAGGGTCAAACAAAAAAGATTCGCGATAAGGGCAAGGATACCGACCGTAATCATTAAAATAGATTGAGGTTCACTTCCAGATAAAACACGGCGAATAATATCAAACAGGATTAGCAGACCAAGAAGGAATTGGAACCAACCACTGATTGAATGCTGCATTTGCTTTTCGCACGAGTGAACGACCAACGGCATATAAACCGATACCGGAGACTGTAAATTAGTTTGTGTATCTGCTTATCATTAACCCCTACGGGAGATAAGCAGATACACAAACTAATTTACAGTCTCTTTGTCTCTACAAATATTTCGTATTACGGCTATGAGCTTACTGTCATTCCCATACAGCTCCCACTTCCTCTTCAATTGCCGTTTTTAATACGCCACCTTCAACAGCAAGACCCTCTCGTTTATCGTTATAGAAGACTCCAAAATACACACCATCAGAAACCATATCCGGTATACAATTCCTAATAAAGGAATCCAAGCTTATCGCCTGAGGCTTAGCCCCCATCTCCTTTTGCTCGTCAAAACAACAAACTTCAGCTAAGTCAGAATGAGGCCATACAGGGAAAATCTCATCGCCATCTGCATCCTTAAAAATCACCCAATTGTTATCACCTACAACCAGCCCCCAAACTTGTTCAAAGTCCGCGCAGTAACGTACAAAGTACGTGTAACGCTCTTCGGGTGACTGTTTGAGCAAATTCTCAATTTGCTTCTCGTGCATGTTAATTATCTTTCTCCACCTAGTATCGATGCCGGTGCAATCTGGTCTCAACTTTGTGGTCAGCATGATTCTTTAGCTTTGAGCCAGCGTAACTGTTACCCTGGCTAGCAGGTGCATTGTACGGATGAGCTAACTCATACCCTTTATCTTGAGCCTTTCGTCCAGGCGACTTCCTTCCATTCCTCGGAACACGCAGTCCAGATTTATTCCCGTATTCAATATGACGGGCGTCATTTTTCAACCAGCCTCTATCAGCAGAGCTAACCTTAGGGTCATTCATCATTTCCCTAAGCCTTGCTTGCTTACCTGAACGTCCTGCACTCTTTGCGGTTCCTTTCAACACGAAACGACCAAGAATACCTAGTACTGCAACTGCACTTTTGTCCCAATGCTCTGCAATACCTTCACCAGCTTTCCCGTATACTCTCTTGATTTGTACCCAACGTCCAGGAATTGCTTGGCCATCATTATCTGAATAATTACCATCGGCCCACCTATGTGGCTCCCTCCCATCCGGAAAATAGCTCAGCCCCGTCACATCATCATGGGACTTGCCGGTAAAGAAGGGGGAGTTATCCTCAGTGCTCACTTCTTTGAGCATGCGTGCAGTCGCGTAAGCATCCCCGGTTAAAAACAGCAACGCCAACATCAGCATGCTTGTTACTACCGTTGTGAAATTTCTTTTTCTCATAGCCAATGTTATCATTGGCTGCTTGACTGACGTGGTCAAGTGTTTTTTTCGTACAACCCAGTTAAGCCTCCAAATAATCCACATAACCAGACATGACCTGATGATCTCTCGGGTGTATATCGGTAATACCCATCACTAGAAGAGCGCCACGTCATTCAATGGAAATCTTCTTCATGTTGTCCATATTTATCCTCTATCTCCTCAGGAGTAAACGCATCTTCAACTACATATCCGTATTCATACTTCCACTTTCTTGCTTGTTTTGACAGGTTCTCCTGGCGTGTCCGCATAGATTCATCGATCAACAAATCTGGATTCATGGTGCTGCCATACTCTTCGATGAACATCTCCTCAAATTCATCAACATAGAAGTCAGAATCTTTCATATCGACATTTGGAGAATCTACAGTCTTTATAACTGCACAATATTCTTCAGCCACAAGCGTGTCTTTGATCTCGTGATGCAAAACGGGACATCCAAGTCTCCCTTTTACACTCGATCTTCGACAGCCTTTACTGCCCCGGACGCCCTGCGT
>NZ_MPRK01000279.1 GCF_002021095.1 Solemya elarraichensis gill symbiont
CAGGGCGTCCGGGGCAATAAAGGCTGTCGAAGATCGAGTGTAAAAGGGCGACTTGGATGTCCCGTTTTACATCACGAGATCAAAGACACGCTTGAAAAATTGAGTAAAGCAGTTGATTTGCACCAGCTGTTTTATGAGATGCAAGAAATTCGACGATTGCGAGTTTAACTTTATATGAAGCCGTCTCCATGCGCTGCTCAAGCATGGGTAATAATGCACTATCGGAAAAGATATCGGGTATGTCGCGTATCAAGACAAGTGTTGATAAGACATTCTCCTCTAGAGGAGACATGAGTTGCTGAAGAATCGATCCGGGTGGTGTGACATCGCGATGGCGAAGGAGGATATTCAGAACAACTCTTATTGATTCCGGGTCACTTTCCGAGAATAATGAATCCAGACTCTGCTGCACTGCCGGATCCGCCGGATTCTCATGGATGAGTATTCGTAATCGAATGCCCTCTGCATATGCTGTCTCGTGATGAGCGATCCATGACGCTGCTTTTTCCAAGACCTTCGAGTCTTCAACGTCCATCAGCAGATGCAATATTGCGCAGGTCTCCTCATCTTCAGTACTACTATCGAAACATTGCCACAAGGCATTATTTAACTCTTCTGGACGATCGACAACGAGCAATTCTGCCAGTTCGATCTTGATTCGATTCGGCTGACTATGCAAGGCGTGCAGGATAGCCGGGGATGCTTCATCCGGGGCAAACTTCATCAGGCGCTTGGCATAATAGAGCACGATATGCCGTTCGTCTGACTGCAGGTCCTCTGTCAGCTCATCCAATGCTGCTGATGTTGGCTTGGCAAGTCGTGATACATCGCTTTTACCAAGATAGGTTGCTTCGCTCATCGTGGTGATCAGCGTGTCGTAATAGACCTTGTTGGTCCTGACGCTGAACCAGAAAAGAAAAATTGTTGCCGTGACACCAATCATGGTGATTGGAAGATGTGTTTCGGATTGCTGCATGAAATGTAACAACAAGCCAACGCATAAGAGCGAGATGGGCAGCACAAACATCAGTGTCATAGAACGGCTGCGACCCTGCATTGCCGGTGGTAATGCCTCGAAAAAGAGATTGTAGCTTGGATTGCGAAAAGCACCCATCAGAGTGTCACGCACAAAGCTTCCGAAGAAAGCGGTTGGAATATGCAATCCAAGAAGGAAAAAGGCATTGCTCGCAACCATGCTCAGAGGGAATATCAGGTTGACAATGCGAATGCCAAATTTCTCGAAGAAGCGATTTGTTACGAATATCTGAATCAGTAAACCGGCGATACTGTTGAACGCAATGACTGATCCAATTACTTTGGCCAGGGTATTCTCACCAGGTACTTTTGTTACAAAAGTCAGGTTGATCAGGTATTTGAGTGTGTAATAAGCAATGACGGTAAAAAACAGGGTGAGACAGAGTGAAAGCAGCAGTGGAGAGCGCTTGGTGAAAGAGACTCCTTGCTGGATATTTTTTAGTGAGTCAGCAATATAATGGCCTTTCTTTTTTTTTGCATGGAAAAATGGGGATGGTCCATGCTTGTGATGATAGTAACGAACCACCAATGCACCTGATAGTAATGAGATAACCCAAAACCACAACATGTTATCAAGTGACAGGACCAAGGTTCCGATGCCCAGGCCAACCCCGGAAATCATGCCACCAATAGAGATTCCGCTCAGGATGATAGGCGAAAGGCGTTTGCTTTGCGACAGGTGCAGATTCTGGCTGACATAAAACATCAAGTGCACGGCAAAAAGGTCGCAGGTGGTTTCCTGAAGCAGATACAGGGCCGGATAAATAAGGCTTAACGTCATTGACTGGATGAGCACCCATGAGGCGATGATGACAGCCGCAGTAGATACGACGAGTATTTTCATGAGTCGATGCGGTGTCACGATATCGACAATGCTGCCATATACCAGTCCGGTTATTAACAGACCGCAAGCGTGTCTTTGATCTCGTGATGTAAAACGGGACATCCAAGTCGCCCTTTTACACTCGATCTTCGACAGCCTTTATTGCCCCGGACGCCCTGCGT
>NZ_MPRK01000280.1 GCF_002021095.1 Solemya elarraichensis gill symbiont
CATGCTTGACGAGTTTGATGCAGACGAAATCCAGCAATTATCAGTGGCCTACAACAAATTTGAAAACATCATAACCCAAACACCCACCATTATGCAGTTGGTACCAATGGTGGCAGGTGAGTCGAACAATATAAACCATTATTGGGACTATATTTATGAACCTGATGCGCAAGAAGTTTTAAGTGCGTTACTGGTGCGTTATATTGAAGCTTTAGTTTATCAAGGCTTGATTGAAAATATTGCTTGTGAGCAATCTTCGCGCATGATTGCAATGAAAAGTGCGACTGATAATGCAAGTGATATGGTTAAAGAATTAAAGTTGATTTACAACAAGGCAAGGCAAGCGGCAATTACACAAGAAATTTCTGAGATTGTTAGTGGCGCTGCTGCTGTTTAAAGTTTAAAAAGGAAAAGTAAAATGAATACAGGAAAAATTACACAAATTATTGGTGCGGTTATTGATGTCGAATTCTCAGTAGACAGTATGCCAAAAATTTATGACGCCTTAAAAGTGTCAGAAACAGGGTTGACCTTAGAAGTTCAGCAACAATTGGGTGACTACGTAGTACGTACAATTGCCATGGGCGGTTCTGAAGGCTTAAAAAGGGGTTTGAAAGTTACCAACACAGGTGGGCCTATTAAGGTTCCTGTTGGCGTTAAGACATTAGGGCGTATTATGAATGTGCTGGGAGAGCCGATTGATAATGCTGGCGACATTGGTCAAGAAGTCAGCTGGGCTATTCACCGAAGTGCGCCTGCTTATCATGAGTTGGCACCTGCAGCAGAATTATTAGAAACAGGTATTAAAGTTATTGATTTAATTTGCCCGTTTGCCAAAGGTGGTAAAGTTGGTTTGTTTGGTGGTGCTGGTGTTGGGAAAACTGTTAATATGATGGAGTTAATTCGTAATATTGCGATTGAGCATTCTGGTTATTCAGTATTTTCAGGTGTGGGTGAGCGTACTCGTGAAGGTAATGATTTTTATCACGAAATGAAAGAGTCAAATGTGCTTGATAAGGTGTCTTTAGTGTATGGTCAAATGAACGAGCCACCGGGAAACAGATTGCGTGTGGCTTTAACAGGACTAACTATGGCAGAATACTTTCGTGATGAAGGTCATGATGTATTATTGTTTATTGACAATATTTATCGTTATACACTTGCAGGTACGGAAGTATCGGCACTATTAGGTCGTATGCCATCAGCAGTGGGCTATCAGCCAACATTGGCAAGTGAGATGGGTGCATTGCAAGAACGTATTACTTCAACTAAAAAAGGCTCAATTACTTCAATTCAAGCAGTATATGTACCTGCAGATGATTTAACTGACCCATCGCCAGCAACTACATTTGCTCATTTAGATGCAACGGTTGTATTATCACGTCAGGTAGCAGAATTAGGAATTTATCCTGCGGTAGACCCACTCGATTCTACTTCGCGTCAATTAGACCCATTAATCGTGGGAGAAGAGCACTATAATGTAGCTCGTGGCGTACAAAGCGTTTTGCAACGTTACAAAGAATTAAAAGACATTATTGCGATTCTAGGCATGGATGAGTTATCGGAAGAAGACAAGCATTCAGTTTCTCGTGCTCGTAAAATTCAACGTTTTTTATCTCAGCCATTTTTTGTGGCAGAAGTCTTCACTGGTGCGCCAGGAAAATATGTATCTCTTAAAGACACAATTGTTGGATTTAAAGCCATTCTTGATGGTGAAATGGATGATTTCCCAGAACAGGCATTCTACATGATAGGTTCAATTGAGGAGGTTCGTGAAACCAATAAGGAGGGCTTATAAATGTCAACTATTCATGTTGATGTCGTTAGTGCAACAGAATCTCTCTATTCGGGTGAGGTATCGTGTGTATTTGCGCCCGCGTCCACAGGTGAGCTAGGTATTTATCCAAAACATACGGCACTTTTATCAATCTTAAAACCAGGTGAAGTTCGAGTAGAAACTGATAAAGGTGTAGAGTCTATTTATATTTCTGGTGGCATTATAGAAGTCCAACCAGATGTTGTGACTATTTTTTCTGA
>NZ_MPRK01000281.1 GCF_002021095.1 Solemya elarraichensis gill symbiont
GCTTTTTGATGTGCTGCTGGATTCAGTTTGCTAGTATTTTGTTGAGAATTTTCGCACCTATGTTCGTTAGTTATATTGGCCTGAAGTTTTCTTTTTCTTTGGTGTCTCTTCCTGTGCAACTGACCAGTCAGGAGTGCATTGTTGTGCGTTGTTACCACTACTATCAGACACCATTGAAACAACTTCCCCTGCACGGCAGCAGAATGGTGCCTGTGGGGTAATCTGTACAACCTGTGCACCCAGAAACTTGATGGTAGTCGGACCTGGTGAACCACAACCGCTTGCCCAGGTAATCTCGATAGATTCTGTGCGGCTGTCCAGTATCACCTTGTTACCGGGTTTCAGGTCCATATCCCCGCCAGCACCAAGATAGCTATCATCCTTTACAACGACTATATTACCGCCGACACTACCGCTGACGCTGGCAGCCTGGACTGAAACCGAAGCTACAGCCAAAACCAACAATAGTAGAATGATCTTTTTCATCAAGACGCCCTCAATTGATTAACACTTAAACTATAACATATGTACAGACGTTTTAAACGTCAGTAATAAAATCTTCAAAGTTGCTGCTTTGACAGCAATTGTATCGATGATAAAACGCCCTTACTGGATAAATATAGCAACCTTAACCAATTCTGACTAATTTTAGTTGATCAAACCAGACTTCGCCTTTCAGTTTGTGATCTTTCGGTATTTTTCCTGTCGATTCAAGCTGTAGTATTTGCACTCGACATTTGGCATCGTTCGGAACAGTGAATCTGAAACGTGATTTCCGCCAATCACTGACGCCAAGATAGCGCTCACTCTCACCAAGATACTGCTTTTGCTGATCGATACAATGGACTCTCCAACGCAGTCCCCCGCTGGTCTCCAATCCAACACTTTTCACGGCACTACTGAATTCGTACTCGCCGGCCATGAGAAACATTGGCTGAAAAAGGCGATTCCCGAACGGCTTGTTAATACCGCTGAAAAGCAGGTGCAGGCTTTGCTCACCAGCAGACTCCCTCTCCTGCTTAAGTTCAAGCCCAAACCACTCCGCATCGGAAAAATGCCAGCCAAATCCATTATTTGAAATTGGCAGTTCGAAGCCACCATTGTATATATTCCCCAACTGGCCTTTTTGCTCCATTGACAGGCCACCAATCCAGTTGAGGTAGGCACTGCTCCACTGCTGTTCTTTCATCATTCTTGCGACCAGTGCCTTGCGTTCACTCTTCAACATCGGTACCGCGCCTTGTTTTCGCATCTCTGTCAATTCATTCAACGAATTCAAGGAGCCTGCATTTTTTGCATAGTGGCTGAAAAAGCGCTCCCACCAGTCAGGCGGATTATCTGTCAGTGGTTTCAGTACATGGCGCAACTCATCCGAGTCGGCAATCCTGATAAGTACTGAGACAACCTCGGCTGACCAGCGCTTGGATTCAAGATGTTTGCTCCAGGAATTAACTGCACGGTCGATTTGGTTGCGCGACACCCAATACTCTGCTGCCTTTAGCCTGATCCATTCGTTCGTTGGACCAAGCTCTTCAGCACGGTTGACCAGCGCATCTGCACTCGCAGTAATATTGCGTTGCTTGAGCAACATTGCCAGCAGAACCATGGGACGCCCGTCACTCGGTGTACCCTTGATCGCATCACGTAACAGTTCCTCGGCTTTCTGCGGCTTCTCCTGGTAAATTTCCAGTGCGTACAGAAACAGTGCGTGCGGATGTTTGTCATACCATGCGAGGGCCTTCTCCGCGCTGCCCGGCACACCATCAATAGCAGACTGAGCATAATGCTCCGCTAATCCCAACGCGAGTATGCGCCAGGCAGCAAACAACAGAATGGCTACGATGATTATTTTGGCAGCGACTTGAGGAAAGAAATTCATTTTCATTTTAGTGACTCTTGCCGGTACGCTGTAATCGTCGGATTGGTAGCGTGCGGTTTTACCTTCAGTTCAACCAATGACTTCTTCATGTTCCACGCCTGAAATCCAGGCTTGCGCTCACTGCTTGAGGCAATGAAAC
>NZ_MPRK01000282.1 GCF_002021095.1 Solemya elarraichensis gill symbiont
CCAATATGCTCCGCCCCGGTTTGCAACATCAACAACCGATCAAGTCCAAGCGCCACGCCGGAACAGTCGGGCAAGCCTGCGGCAAGTGCATCCAGAAAATCCTGGTCAATCGGCGGCTGGTGCATGCCCTGCTGCTTGCGGCTGGCAAGGTCTGTCTCGAAGCGTGACTTCTGCTCTGCGGCATCCTGTAATTCATGAAAACCATTCGCCAGCTCGATTCCGTCGATATAAAGCTCGAAGCGCTCTGCGATACGTGAATCCTGTGGACTGATTTGCGCCAGTGACGCCATGCTTGCCGGGTAGTTGTAGACAAATACACCTCCCGCCTGCTTGAGCCAGTCACCGACGGAGAGATCAAAAAGAACATCGAGGAGCCAATCCCTCTCCAGCTGTTCAGGCAACACTACCCCGAGTGATTCGGCTTTTGCCGACAACTCTTCCGGTGTCGCAATGTGAGGATCTAGCCCCACATGGGCAATAAAGAGTGTCTGGAAGGTATGGCGTTCAAACAGCATGGCATCAGGCAACAGCTCGGTCACCAGGGCTTCGACATCATCCATCAGTTGATAGTGATCAAAACCAACCCGGTACCACTCCAGCATGGTGAACTCCGGATTGTGAAAGCGCCCGGATTCTTCTCCGCGAAATACTTTACATATCTGATAGATAGAGCCACTTCCTGAAGCTAATAATCGCTTCATGGCAAGCTCTGGCGAGGTGTGTAAATAGCAGGATGGGCCTCCTGCATTTTCCGTTTGAAATGAGCTGATGGCAGGGTCTGTATTCCCGGCCCGCGACAGGACCGGGGTCTCAACCTCGAGCACCCCTTCCCTTCGAAAATAGTCGCGCACCTGTGCAAGCAGCCCGGCTCGCTGGCGCAACATCTGTTGCGAGGCGGCAGGCTGCCAGCTCACCGGTTACTCTTCCTTGGCTCGTGAAACGTATTCGCCCTTGCGCGCATCCACCTTGATCACTTCGCCAATCTGGACAAAGAGTGGCACACGTACAACGGCACCGGTTTCCAGTGTTGCCGGTTTGCCGCCACCACCGGAAGTATCTCCTTTGAGGCCCGGGTCGGTATCGGTAATCGTGAGGGTGACAAAATTAGGCGCCTCGACTGTTAGCGGCGAACCGTTCCACAGCGTAACAGAGCAAACGTCCTGCTCCTTGATCCACTTGATCGCGTCACTTACCGCAGCTTCGTCAGCCTGATACTGCTCAAAACTCTCCTGGTCCATAAAGTGCCAGTACTCACCGTCTGAATAGAGATACTGCAGGGTGATGTCGATAACATCGGCTGCCTCGACACTCTCACCGGACTTGAAGGTCTTTTCAATAGTACGGCCAGTTTTCAGGTTACGAACCTTGACGCGGTTAAACGCCTGGCCCTTGCCCGGTTTGACGAACTCGTTTTCGACGATGGTGTAAGGATCTCCGTCGAGCATGATTTTCAACCCGCCTTTGAATTCGTTGGTACTATATGTCGCCATGTCAGCCTCAATAATTATTTACACTAAACCCGCACATGATAACGCGTAGTCAGGCAATCGAAAACGATAAGATGAGCTGGGAGCAGCAATATGCCGCCAGTTTTCGAAATCCGGCCGATTTACTCACCTGGCTTGGCATCGATATTGACACTATTTCTGATGCGATCGACATGGATAGCGAGTTCCCGATGCGTGTGCCGTTCGCATTTGCCAGCCGTATGCAGCACGGCGATCCTGACGATCCGCTGCTACGACAGGTACTTCCATTAAAGAATGAAGGCATCCCGGTCAGCGGTTTCAGCAAGGATCCTCTTAACGAGGAAAATTACACTGTCGGCAACGGCATTATCAAAAAATACCACGGGCGCGCCCTGCTGGTTGCAACTGGTGCCTGCGCGATACACTGCCGCTACTGTTTCAGGCGTCACTACCCCTATGCCGACGAGTCACTGACACGAGAACAGATCAGCAAGATGATTGCAGAATTGCGGCACATGGATGATCTCGACGAGGTCATCCTCAGCGG
>NZ_MPRK01000283.1 GCF_002021095.1 Solemya elarraichensis gill symbiont
GTTGTTACTGCTGTGACGATGCCTGCGGGAACTGGTGTGCTGATGCTGGTTCCAGACGTTAAACCCGGAACACGTGAATTAACCAGGTTGCTTTTTGCATATTCAACAGAGATATTCGCACCAAGACCGGATGTGATGATTTTGATACGGCTCTGCTTGCCCTTGTTGTAGGTTACGTAGAGACCGGCAGTACCAGTGTGCGGGTTGCGGTCGAATACGCGATCGGGAAAACCGTCAGCATTGACGTCTCTGTACATGACTTTGGCGCCGCCATCACGCCAGGTGGGTGTATACATACGATCACCCAAATAGCCTGTTGCCCAGTAGCGGCCTGATTCAAAACCGGTCCCCGTGTTGAGCATAACGTAGTGTCCGTCCTCCTGGTCGGTAAAAGGATTCCTGTCAAATACCCGATCAGGCAATCCATCCGCATTGACATCAATCAGCGAGGCATCTTCATGCTCACCATCGTTATACGGATCATCTTGACCTCTGTTCTCGAAATCTTGAATCCATTTCTCTGGCGCTTCGAATCCACTGCCATTATTCAACAAGACCGTCAGGCCGCGTGATTCTGTATAGGGGTCACGGTCGAGCAAATGATCAGTGAGTCCATCGCCATTGATATCAACCCCAGCGGTATTTGCGTTATGACTTGGCATGTACATCCATTTATCGCGTGCACCACTGAACCAGAGTTGTGCATCATCAAAACCTGAGCCATTATTGAGCGTGACATAATAGCCACGTACGCCAGTTTGCGGGTGTCGGTCGTAGACACGATCAGGCAATCCATCGCCATTCATATCTCTAAAAAGGGCATGATTGCCGTTCTCCCCGCCTTCTGTTGGGTATGCCATCCACTTCTCTTTGAAACCACTATCCCAGAAACCGTCGTAGTAAAATCCGCTTTCCGAGTTCAAAAAAACACTGATGCCATAGGTTTTCTGCCAACTTCCGGTCACTAACTCATACTGACGATCAAAAACTCTCTCAGGCAACCCATCACCATTCCAGTCCAACAATGTACCGTTAACATCCTCACCACCATCAATCAGCGCATCCATCCAGTTCTCATGTTGTGCAGGCAGCAAGCGTAGCGGTGATTCGAGCCCGGAGCCTGTGTTGTACATCACATGCAAACCCTTTTGTGACTCATCGTACGGATTGGCATCGTAGACACGATCGACAAGGCCATCTCCATTCATATCGAACAGGTTGGCATCTTTACCATTATCATTGTTATCAATCGGTCTGAAATATTTTCTACTAAACCTTCCTGACAACCAGAATTCATTCGTTGTATAACCACTGCCATCATTCAGGGAAACAGACAATCCTCGTGTTTCTGTTACCGGATTCCGATCGTAGACACGATCCTGCCAGCCATCACCATTCATATCCTGGAACATCGCATCAACGCCATCACTACCCCGGGTCGGACGATACATTTGCCCCTCTGCATATCCCTGCGCCAGATATTCACCTTCATCAAAACCCCAGTGTTCGTCGGAATCGGTCCAGTTGAAACGGGTTGGTGGCAGACAGTTAGACTCGTCGGCACACAGGGTGACCTGCTCTAGCATGCTCTTTTTCAGAATGGCACTTTCACGATAGCCAAGGTGATAGGTGTGCAGTGTGACATCACCTGTCGCGACCTTAACCCTGCTGAGGCGCTGGTCGTAAGTTACCTGCGACCCTGTGGGGCTGAAGACCTTGATGTGATCCTGCCGCGCTTCATATTCAAAACTGACGGTGACGTTGGCATAGCTGATCAGATTAGGCTGAAGATGGCCCTGCCCTGTCAGGTACTCAATATCGATGCTGTTATCGAGTGTATCGCTGATCTGTTTGACGCCCCAACTGGTATGGCTGCCGGATAGCGCACTGATGACAGCATCGCTATCGCCATAGTTGAGTACCAGGCCGGATTTTGTCTGCACTTCCCAGCGTTGCGGACCATGCCCTGCACTGCCGTAGGAGTAGATGCGTGAAAAGGAGTCGATTTCTGTTC
>NZ_MPRK01000284.1 GCF_002021095.1 Solemya elarraichensis gill symbiont
TATTTTTCCTTGGGCGCTGGCGCACGTCAGAAAAACAGTCTCGCCTAGTGGCTACCGGGGACTACGCGCCTTCGATTCTCTCTCCTTGGCGCGCAGCGAGAGCGGTCAGCATAAACATCGTTGGAAGAAATTCGATACCGAAACGTGTCAGAAAAAGCGTTTCGGTTATACCTTTTCCGAAACCCATGGCAAGGCCAATCAGGATAAATAGGCTCAGAAAATAGAAAGCCTCTCGCTGTTCATTCTGGTGTATGAGAAGTGTTTTTGAAATGAATTGCTTCAGCATTTATCATATCACCGCTTGGAAAGTATGGAGAATAGGGAGAGTCATAGTATGTAGTAGTCTCTCGGTGTCTATTCTATGACGGTGAAAGTTGAGTAGGCTGTTTGCGAACCAAGGTTGAAATCACCAAGGATCGGATCTCCATCCACATCCCGGGCATGAACCAGCCACTCATATTCCCCGTCAACTTCCAGTTTTCCATCGGGAACTGTAACTTCAGTTTCTGTTATCATTCCAGCGTATTGTTACTGGCAGTGTTACTTCCTGGGCTTCCTCCGGGTAGATTTTCTCGGCAAGAGGAAGCTGGCCCGGATCAACATAATCCTTTGCTTCAGCGACAGTGCCGTCCTTGAGATGAATTTTTGCCGTGTACCAGCCTGCTTTTGGGGTGTCTGCTAACTCGTGGTCCTGTAAGAAGGCGCGCTTTTTACGCCCCTTTGAACGAAACTCGATGAACGATGAGGTTTCAAGTCTTGTAATCTCGGAACCATCGGGATTTTCAATCGAAACATAATCGATGTCATCAAAGTCAAAGGTGGAGAAGACAGCTTTAAAAAATGGGGGGCGATCTGGCCAGTGGCAAAGGTGAAGGTCAAAAAATCCTGCTTCCGAGTAGTGAGGGTCCTCAGCCTCGCTGGCATTCACCGGCATAAAAAAATGAAACATATAGCAGAAACAGCAAGCAGTTATATATGAATGATAGCTGTACAGTTTTTATTCTACTCTTCATGCGGAGGCCTTTTTCAATCTTAAAATTATTATAAATATCAATCCATTTCCTGTGTTGGGAAATGGTGAGTGCAGGATTCCAATAGGCTAATCTATCAATGAAACAATAAACAGGCAACGATTATATCTTTTTACAGAACATATAAATATACCGTGGGTTATACTTAATTAAGGTCTGGAGGGGTGCTGTTTCAACTGTCAGGATAACGGTATTGGTATCAGCGGGGAGCAGAAGGTACCGTTCATGCCTGATGTATTGATCGCTACCATGGCGAAGTGGATCAGGCCTGCCCGCTATCGCGGATCATGTGCCTGGTAGCGGCAATCTCCCGACTGTTTAACTGAGCACGATTGATTTGTATCGATGAAGTTCTTGCAGAGACACATGGTGGAAGGTGAGTGGAAGTACTCAGCGATTCTGCCGCCATTGCTGTTTGGCCTGTTGGCATTACTGCTGCGCTTGTACCATCTTGATGAGAAATCGATCTGGATGGATGAGGCATTTACCTCTTACCACTCCACGTTTTCGGCGTATCAGCTCTGGACTCAACCGGTAACAACCAAGCCCCCGCTTTTTTATCTCATCACGTCACTCTTCTGGTCACCGGGAGACAGTGCCTTTGCATTGCGGCTCCCGGTTGCAATCCTGGGAGCAATCAGCGTTACCGTTTCCTGGTATCTCGGCAGGGCGCTTGCAGGTAATCGGGCTGCTTTTCTACTGGCCCTTTTCGTACTCTTGTCAGATGTGAATCTCTTCTATAGCCAGGAGGCGCGGCACTACATGCTGCTGTCAGTCGGCTGGCTACTGTTGCTGTTGTCATTGGTGCAGTTGGTCAAGTCGAGCGGCAACCAGGACAAGCCACGTCGCTCGGATCTAGTGCTGATGGTAGCTGGCGTCATGTTAATGGCGCACTCACACCCGGTTGCAGTTCACTATCTGGCTGCAAGCGGTATTGCCTATTTTTCTGCCTTGCTCATCATGCCAGGGTGTAACAGGCGGTTTTTCTATCAACCAGTGATAGTTGTGCTTCTGGCAGGAATGAGCGTGCTTCCGTGGTTGCCAGTGGGATTTGAAAGCGCATCGACCAACTTCAACTGGCTGAAGCAGCCAGATGCAGGAAAGGCACTGTTTGAATACATGATGCTGTTCGGAAGCAGCAGCCTGGCATTCCTGGCAGGCAAAAAACTTGCATTTGGTGCAGGTGTGCTTCTTGTCGCAGTATCAGTAGCAGGTATTCTCTCGCTGCGCGCCAAGGAGAGAGAATCGAAGGCGCGTAGTCCCCGGTAGCCACTAGGCGAGACTGTTTTTCTGACGTGCGCCAGCGCCAAAGGAA
>NZ_MPRK01000285.1 GCF_002021095.1 Solemya elarraichensis gill symbiont
ATTCAACGGAACTTATTTATATTGACAGGCAACTCATTCATGAAGTAACCTCGCCTCAAGCATTTGAAGGCTTGGCGATAGCAGGCAGAAAACCTTGGAGTACAAGTGCCAACCTGGCAGTGCCTGATCATAACGTACCAACAACCAATCGTTCATCAGGTATTAATGGTATTAGCGACCCTATTTCAAAATTGCAAATTGAAACCTTAGACAAAAATTGCAAAACTTTTGGTATTAATGAAATACCCATGAATGACATTCGCCAAGGCATTGTACATGTGGTTGGCCCTGAACAGGGCTTTACCCTACCAGGCATGAGCATTGTCTGTGGTGATTCACACACCTCAACTCATGGTGCACTTGGTGCATTAGCATTTGGCATTGGTACCAGTGAAGTTGAACATGTTTTAGCCACAGGTTGTTTGTGGCAATCTAAATCTAAAAACTTTAATATTGAAGTCAGTGGTAAACTCAACAAACATGTCAGCGCAAAAGACATTGCGCTTTACATTATTGGCAAAATTGGCACCGCTGGTGGCACAGGCCATGCGATTGAATTTAGCGGTGACACCATTCAAAGCTTATCTATTGAAGGTCGTATGACCTTATGCAATATGGCAATTGAAGCAGGTGCACGTGTAGGTATGGTTGCTGTTGATGATAAAACCATTGACTATGTCAAAGGTCGTATACTAGCACCTTCAGGTGCTAAATGGAGCAAAGCAGTAGAATATTGGCACACACTACATTCTGACAAAAACGCACATTTTGAAAAAATCGCACATTTTAATGCAAAAGATATTAAGCCCCAAGTAACTTGGGGCACATCTCCAGAAATGGTAATAACAATTGATGGGTATATACCCAACCCTGCTAACGCCAAAAATCATACCGAAAAGGTTAGTTGGGAAAATGCACTTAATTACATGCAACTCACTGCTGATATAAAAATATCAGACATTAAAATTGACAAAGTCTTTATTGGCTCATGCACCAACTCACGAATTGAAGACTTGCGTATTGTAGCTAGTGTTTTAAAAGATAAAAAAATTGCCAACAATATTAAACTTGCCTTGGTTGTGCCTGGCTCAGGATTAATTAAAAAACAAGCCGAAAAAGAAGGATTAGATAAGATTTTTATAAATAGTGGTTTTGAATGGCGTGAAGCAGGCTGCTCAATGTGTCTAGCCATGAATGCCGATAAGCTAAAAGTAGGCGAGAGATGCATAAGCACCTCAAATCGTAACTTTGAAGGTCGTCAAGGTCAAGGCTCATTTACCCACTTAGTTAGCCCAGCTATTGCGGCTGCAAGTGCTATTACTGGTCATTTTTCAGAGGTTAAATAATGCAAAAATTTACTACATTTACTTCAATAGCTATACCACTTGAACGTGCCAATATTGATACTGATGCGATTATTCCAAAACAGTTTTTAAAATCTATTAAACGTTCTGGTTTTGGTGTTAATTTATTTGATGAGTGGCGTTATTTAGACCATGGTGAAGTTGGCATGGATAACTCTAAACGTCCACTTAATATGGATTTTGTGTTGAATCAGGCAAAATATCAAGGTGCTAAAATACTACTGGTACGAGAAAATTTTGGTTGTGGCTCAAGCCGTGAGCATGCACCTTGGGCATTAGAGGATTATGGTTTTAAAGCAATTATTGCCCCTAGTTTTGCAGATATTTTTTATAACAATTGTTTTAAAAACGGTATTCTACCTATTGTGCAAGATAATAACATTATGGATGAATTTTTTACTTTAAGTGGTGAAATTATGATTAATCTTGATGCCCAAAGTATCCATACGAATAGTAAAACTTATTTTTTTGAAATAGACATAGAACGAAAAAGACGCTTAATCAATGGTCTTGATGATATTGGTTTAACCTTACAATACACAGATGATATTAAAGCTTTTGAGAAAGACTATTTTAATAAATACAACTGGTTATGATTGATAAATTCACAGGTATTTTTTAAAAAAAATGTGCCAA
>NZ_MPRK01000286.1 GCF_002021095.1 Solemya elarraichensis gill symbiont
CATCTGTGATGGCTGTGGGCGTGGCTATGCGTGTGCTGATGTTCGTGCTCGTGCTCATGATCGTGCGTGTGGTGCGCGTGCGCTGACGTTGGCGGGTGCGCTTCAAGATGACGTTTTCTCTCCGCCACCTGTTGCGCGACCCATGCTGTCCAGTCAGACATGCCCTCACCATTCTTGGACGAGAGTTCGATAATGGGTGCGGTGCTGGCGATATCCTGCAGGTAGCGCCTGGTGCGCTCGGGTTTGAAGTCGTCGAGATAAGGCAGCAGGTCAGTCTTGCTGATCATGACCAGGTCGGCGCTGCGGAACATGACCGGGTACTTGGCCGGTTTGTCATCACCCTCGGGTACCGACAGCAGGGCGACATTCTGATGTTGCCCAAGATCGAAGCTCGCCGGGCACACCAGGTTGCCGACGTTTTCGATAAACACAACATCGTATTCGGAGAGGTCGAGATTATGCAGTGCATCGTGGATCATGTGGGCGTCGAGATGACAGGCGCTGCCGGTCGCAATCTGGATCGCTTTTACGCCGTGCTTGCGGATGCGCTCGGCGTCATTCTCTGTTTCCAGGTCACCCTCGATGACGGCGATTCTCAGCTTCGGGTCGAGCTGCTGGATGGATGCCTCAAGCAGGGCGGTTTTTCCTGCACCGGGTGAGGACATCAGGTTGATCGCGAGGACATTGTGCGCATCGAAGTGTTCACGGTTGTGGCTGGCCGTATGGTCATTCTCGTGTAACAGGCTGTGCAGCACAGTTACCGCCTCATTGCCGCTCTCGGTTGTGGCAAGCTTGCCACCGGGCCTGATCAGCTCTTCGTTACCGGGTGTGATATTACAACCGCAGGTGTTACACATGTTTACTCTCCAATACAGCACATACCTGATTATAGGAATGCAGCCGCTTTTTATTCAATAGTCCCGTTGGGCAACGGCGGGTTCTGCTGTCTGCAGTTCCACGCTCATTAATAATAGCTCATCACCGCTGATCAGTGTGGTGCGCCATTCATCGCACTCCGGGCAAACCAGCTTGTTTGGCGGAACATCGCTTTCAGTGCCACAGGCGTTACACCTGATACGGGTGGGCAGCTCGTCAATCAGTAATTCGGCATCCCTGGCAATGCTGTCTGCACTGGCAACGGGGTAGGCGTGCTTGAGCAGTTGGGGTTCAACACCGGAAAGTGCACCAAGCCCAATAGTAATCGAAATAACAGTATCGGCCTGCCGTTCATGCGCAATCGCTTCGACCTGGTCTATCAGTGACTGGCAGATTGCAAGTTCGTGCACTTCAGGCTCCTTCAGCTCTCTGCCGCGAGCATCTGATCGTACAGCTCCCAGGCAGTTTGCGCCTCTTGCTGAGAGATTTTCTGGATGGCGTAGCCGACATGCACAACAACGAAGTCATCTACATTGAGCTCTTCTTCCTGCATCATGAAAAGACTGACATCACGACTGACCCCTTTTGCTTCACAACTGGCGGTGTAATTCTCGATGGATTTGATCTGCATTGGGATGCCAAGACACATAATGAGGAATATCCGGTTAAATAATTGAACTTAGAGCAGTTAGTCAGGGAAAAGCTGATTGCTGGTTGATATTTATCAATAAGCTGATTAGGCTTAGTCCAGTATCATATAACTATAAATTAAGGGCAAGAGTTGAATTCATGTCTATTGATAAAGAGACTACTTTGATACTCGGAGTTGGCAATACCCATCCTTACTGATGAGGGCGCAGGCATCCACGCCCTTAATCATCTTGAAACACTCTATCCCGACACACCACATCTGACTTTCCTTGATGGCGGCACACTCAGCTTCACGCTGGCTGCATATATCGAGGAGTGCAACAACCTCATCGTTTTTGATGCTGCCGAACTGCATCAGCCTGCGGGCAGTGTGCAAGCTTTTGTCGGTGCGGAAATGGACGAGTTTCTTGGCCGCTCGAGGCGCAGCGCGCATGAGGTGGCCCTGCTTGACCTGATTGATATCGCACG
>NZ_MPRK01000287.1 GCF_002021095.1 Solemya elarraichensis gill symbiont
CGGGCAGATTGATATTGAAAAATATGGAGGCTGAGCCCGGAATCGAACCGAGGTCCACGGATTTGCAATCCGCTGCATAACCACTCTGCCACTCAGCCATAATCTTTAAAAACAAGGAGTTATCAACCAAGTCACTGATTACACCCTGCTACAGAAGGCGCGAATATTAGCACAAAGTGCCGCAGGAATGTAGCAGAAATTTACTTGGCAGGAAGGGTCTTGGAAAGAGTTCTATGACAGCTCCCCCGATTCCGAAACTCACGCACCTGATTTCAATTTAAATGGATGGAAAACAACCGCTCTTCTTCACTTAGCCGCCTGTTTTTTCAAACGCCAGCTGAGTCGATAGCTGCTGCTAATGATGGTCAGAAGCAAGCAGGCATCGTTAGTGGCCAAATTTCACCTTGACGTTCTGGCACACGTCTCGTCAACAGAGAACCAAGGCTGGAACTGTCATTTTGAGAAGCATTTAAATCAGCAGTAACACGACTGGCAAGAAAATCCAAAAACTGCCTCTTAGGCAGTGGCTTTGCATAATAGTAGCCTTGGCCGTAATCATAATCAAAAGAGTTGAGCATCTCCTCATCCTGGACTGACTCCACTCCTTCCGCAATAACTTTCATATCCAACGAGCTTGATAGAGAGCAGAGACTGCGAACAATCGCTTTACTCTTATCATTCTTATGCATTGATGATACAAACGACCTATCAATTTTTATCTTGTCGATTGGGAACAGGTGCAGATAACTGAAACTCGAATAGCCAGTACCGAAGTCATCCAATGAGATCTTCGCACCCATTTCCTTAAAACGCATCAGAATCTCGCCAACCCGCTCCTGGTCAGACATCAGTAGTGTTTCAGTGATCTCAATCTTAAAATTATTCAGATCGATCTGTTTTTCGGCCAGGAACTCAAACAGCTTTTCAACCTGCTCATCTGTTTCGATCTGACGACTTGAGAGGTTTACACTGACATCAATGTTCTTTTCGGAATGATTATTGAACTCTTTAACTGCTTTGTATGCCTGCTCAAAGACCTGGTAACCGATCAGTTCGATCAGTCCGGTCTCCTCAGCCAGCGGTATAAAGTGATTCGGTGGGATAATCCCCTGTTGCGGATCGATCCATCGAATTAAACCTTCGCAACTGACCACACGACCTGTTCGCAAATCAGTAATAGGTTGATAAAACAATTCTAATTCATTGTTTATTATTGCATTTCTTAATTCTTGCTCACGTGCAATACGCTCTTTAGCAAGGCCTGCTTGCTGCACAAGATCCGCCTCCACCTTGCCTGTCGACTCGCTTATTTCCGTTTTAGAGACACCATTTGTTGAGAGAGCATAGCGCTCTTTCATATTACGGTATCGGTGTAGTACCACTTGCATGAGTAAAGTAACCGTAGGGTCCGCCGTGTCAATTAACCGGGCAAAATGCTCAGGAGGAATAACAATCAACTCAGCATCTTCTACAACAGAAGCGGTAGCGGTACGTGGACCGCCATCGATTATAGCCATCTCCCCAACCAGGTTCCCGGGACCGAGAATCGCCAGCTGCACCTCAGTGCCATTAGAGGTACAGGATGAGATAACTATCTCACCCTTTTCGATAATGTAGGCACAATCACCCGAACAACCTTCTTCAAACAGGCGCGCACCTGCGCGCACTTGAATGCGATGCTTATCCATCAGACCTCTCCTTCTCTGCATACAGAGAATCGTTATGCCAAACCCCGAAAATCTCAGTGATTGGCAACATTTCAATTTCACGAAACTTGTAATGAGGCGGTTGCTCCGCCTTACACAGATTGCGAATACAGGAATAGCTCTGCGATACAAGACGACGCTCACCGTGACCACCCTCACGATATACACCGTAGTGGATTGCAGTCCGCTCGGCTGTCGGAATCTGGTTGATCATGCTCTTGGTTGCCCAGATTGATCCTTTGCGGACGTAATCGCTAAGGCGCGATGCCTGGTTTACTGTATCCCCC
>NZ_MPRK01000030.1 GCF_002021095.1 Solemya elarraichensis gill symbiont
CTGTTTCAGGAGCTGCACTTGCTGCTGCGCTGCTCTGCTGGGTTTCAGCTTGTGGCTGTGGCGTATCAGCTGCAGCTTCAGAGGTTTCTGCGCTAGTTTCGCTGGCTTCTGGTGCTGTCGGCTGCTCTGCTTGCTTGCGGCGCGCTTCTATTTCAGCCTGGTGTTGTGCACGTTGCTGCTCGGCCTCCTTGCGCACCTGTTCTCTCATCTCTGCATGCTGCTTTGCCTGTTGCTGGCGGCGGGCTTCCATTTCTGCTTTTGCCTGCTCCATGCGTGTACGCATGTCAGCATGCGCTTTTTCCATCTCGGCTTTCATTGCAGCACGTTCTTTGCTCGGCGCACCTGGCGGAGTGGAATCAATTACAGCTGGATCATTCCATGGTGGCTGATCAGGCAGTGACCAGCCGCAGTTCTCGGCGCGCTGACGCAGTTGTGGGTAGAGTCCGTCGCTATATGCCTGGCGCGCGCTTCCGGAAAGACGGGACATCTGCTCCTGGTGATAGCGCTGTTCACCCTTGGACATCGGCAGGGTGCAGTCGGCGGCCTTTACAGCTGTACCGGTGAGTGTTGATATGGCAGTCACCAGGACAATCAGCTTTGAATCCATATTCTCCTCCAACATAAAGAATTGACAGAATTTCGCCCAAGTGTAACAGGATTTTTGGGTGAATTGTTTTCAGCGGGGCTGTGCCGGTATTATGATTGTTTCATCCCTGCCAATAAGGCGTACAGAGACCGCATATGCCAGAAAAAAACGAAGTACTTCAGCAGTTGATAAGCCTGGTACAGAATAGTGCACACTCGGCTGGTGCGCTGACGCTATATGCGCTGGCATCGACCATGCAATACGAGCAGGCGGGTTGCCTTTTCAAGCTTAACAAGCTGCGTGACCTGTCGGTCGAGGAGCGTCAGCTTGCTTACCAGTTGATGGAGTTGATGGCACAGCAGGGGAACCAGGGAGATGCATGGGATGCAGCGATGGCACAGCTGGACGAGCTGATTCGAAACGGCTGACAGTTACTCTTTGCCTGTCTCGGTTCCTTCAGGGAGAGTGAAGTTGCGTGGCTGATCGTACTGAAATACCTCTTTGCTGTCGGCATCAATCAGCAGTGTCAGTCCCTTGTCCGGGTAGAACCAGAGTACCCGCTCCTCGTCCTCCCATTTCCATGCTGCCGGTTCGCCAAGGCGCTCACGGAAAAAGTCTGCCTCAAGACCACCATAAGACGGGATGTAGGTGATTGCCTCAACGGTCCGCGATGCTGCTTTCTGCTGGTCCTCTGCGGAGAGTGTATAGCGGGCATCGCTGCTGGATGCAGCCTGTCTTGAGACGGCGCGTCCCAGCATGGCGATCTTTTCGTCATCAGAGGCTACCAGGTTAACCACGACCTTGGCTGTCAACGGGCCAAAACTGACTTTACCGAAATAGACTTCCATGGCACCTGGCTTTTCACCCTGTGCAAACAGTGCGATGCCTTCAGGGGAGCCAAATTTGTCGACCGCTCCCTTGAGATCCGTATGTCCGAGGTGGATGTCGAGCACCGTGCTGCTGCCATCATCATGTGTTGTGATCAGCCACGGCAGGTCGGTGCGTGTGGTTGTTTCGAGCGGTCTGTCCTGTCCGCTGCTGAACATCAGGACAGCGGCCAGTACAATAAAAAAGGCGATGATCAACCAGGTATTACGACTCAAGGGTGGTCTCCATAATCCATATCGGGTTCGAGATCAGGCGGTATCTGCAGGAAATAGCCCTGCGTGCGTAGTGCCTCCAGAACCTGTCCGGCATCGACGCGTGCGAGTTTTCTGTCAGAACCCAGTTCAAGATTCATAACCAGTGAAGGTTTACCGAAGCCCTTCCGCAAGGGTTCGGGCAGTTCGTCATAACCATCCTTGTCTGCAAGGTAGAGGTACATCTCCTGCTTGCGGCTGCTTTTGTAAATCCAGCAATGCATTTTGGTTCCGCTGATTCCGTGTGGAATAGAGTTTGTGAGTCAGAAATTGCGGCTATTCTAACCCATTCTCCCGGGCTCTTGTCAGACTCTCTTATTCCAGCATGAAGAGCTGCCAGGCCTCGGCAACGAGCTTGCGCTCCTGTGCCAGCTGGTCGATTCCGACAATCGCTTTTTGTTCCATCAGTGCACTGCGGTGTGCTGATGCACGCAGTGCACGGTAGAGCCCGCTGAGACGCTCACCCCATTCATCAGGGAGCAGTTGCGAATGGTCCAGTGACTCCAGTTGGCGGATATTGTCACTGTACTGGTATAGTTCAGGGTGTTGACTGGCCCAGCGCAGGATCATGTATTGAACGATGAATTCGATATCAGTGATGCCGCCATGCCCCTGCTTGACGTCAAAGCAGTCGTTGTCGCTCTTGTCGAGGCTATCGCGCATTTTTTCGCGCATCTCGCTGACTTCTGTGCGCAAGGCATCGGCATCCCGCTCGTCACAAAGGATATTGCTGCGGATCGAGGCGAAGGAGTCTGTCAGGCCGGGGTCACCGGCAACCGGGCGGGCACGTACCAGTGCCTGGTGCTCCCATGTCCATGCATTCTTGTGCTGGTATTTTTCAAATGCCGACAGCGAGGTGACCAGCAGCCCCGAATTGCCGTTGGGACGCAGGCGCATGTCCATTTCGTAGAGCTGGCCCGATGGTGTGCGTGTGGTCATGATGTGAATCAGGCGCTGCGCAAGGCGCGCATAAAAGTTCTCGGCAGCCAGTTGGCGTTTGCCGTCGGTCATGCTGCTGGGTGAGGAGTTATGTAGAAAGACCAGGTCGAGATCCGAGCCGTAGCCAAGTTCGATGCCGCCGAGTTTTCCGTAGGCAATAATCACGAACCCGTAGCCGTCACCGGCATCTGAGGGTTTGCCGTGACGCTCGGTCATATCACGCCAGGCGAGATCGAGGGCTGCTGCAAGAGTCACCTCGGCGATTTCGGTCAGGTAGTCACTGACAATCATCAGCGGCACGATTTCGCTGACATCCGCTGCCGCAACACGTAACCGGTTGGTCGCGACAAACTGCCGTAGTACTTCCATCTCCTGCTCGAGATCACCGCTGACCGTGGCGAGCTGTTGTGCGAGTTCCTCTTTAAGATCTGCCCTGGTTAATGGTTGATACAGCTGACGCGGATCGATCAGGCTATCGAGCAGAATCGGCTGGCGGCTGATCCAGTGGACGAACCATGGGCTGGAAGAGAGCAGTTTGACCAGCCCTTGCATGGCCGAATGGTTTTCTTTTAGCAGCGCAAGATAGGTGGTTCGGCGCGCGATTGTTTCGAGGATGAGCCCTAGTCGCTCAATCGTTTCAGCTGAATTGTCGAGAGGCAGCGCCAGCCCCAGCATGTGCGGCACGATTTCACCGATCAGCTCAATGCCGCGTGGTCTGGCAGCATGCAGTGCACGGCTCTCCTGCAATTTTCTAATGGCGTCGTCGGCAGCTTGTGCCTCTTTGCAGCCGAGTGATTCCAGCAGCGGGACGCGCTGCTCATCGTCAATTGCATTGCGCCACAGACGTGCCAGGGGCGCATCCCCTGGTTCCTCTTCCGTGGTGTCGGTGTTGAAGAGAGCCTCGAACTGCTGCTGCACGCGGTTGCGATGCATGGAGAGGGTTTCGATAAATGCAGAAACCGAGTCAAACTGCATCAGGAAGGCGAGGCGTTGCAAACCCTCCTGCTCTTCGGGCAGCAGGTGTGTCTGCTCGTCGCGCCACGCCTGGATGCGGTTTTCGGCAAGACGCAGGAAACGGTATGCCTGCAGCAGGTCATCGGCAGCATCGTGAGGAATCAGTTCTTTCTCGGCAAGTCGTTCGAGGACCTGCTGGATAGGACGAATCTGCAGTTCCGGATCACGCCCGCCACGCATCAGCTGGAATACCTGGCCGATAAATTCGATCTCCCTGATGCCGCCCGGGCCGAGCTTGATATTGTCGCGCATGCCCTTCATTTTGAGGTTGTCGCTGATCATCTGTTTCATGCCGCGCAGGGATTCGATCGTGCCGAAGTCAAGATAGCGGCGATACACAAAAGGCCTGAGCATGGTCATCAGTTCCTGGCCTGTACCGTCCACGGAATAGATGATGCGTGCCTTGATCATTGCATAGCGTTCCCACTCACGCGCCTGTGACTCGTAGTAGATCTCCATAAAATCGAAGCTGGGTGCCAGCGGGCCTGAATCGCCATAGGGGCGCAGGCGTGTATCGGTACGGAAGACGAAGCCGTCAACCGTCTGACTATTGAGCGCCTGGGTCAGTTTCTGGCACTGGCGGGTAAAGAAAGTTTCATTGTCGAGAGAGCGGTCGCCATCGGTCTGCCCACGATGCGGATAGGTGTAGATCAGGTCGATATCCGAGGACATGTTGAGTTCGCGCGCACCAAGCTTGCCCATGCCGATGACAACAAGGTGCTGCTGAACGCCATGCTCGTCACGCGGGATGCCATGTTTCTCCGTGAGCCACTGGTAGTGAACGCGCGCAGCATTCTGTATGCAGACATCAGCCAGTGCTGATAGTGATTCAAGTGTTTCATCAAGGCCTGCCGACATGCTGAGGTCGCGCCAGATGATGTGAATCATGTGGTGGTGGCGAAACTGCCGCAGACACTGGTTGAGTTGATCTTCGCTGTTCACTTCAGCTAGCGCCTCGGCAAGGGAGTCGTCCATCTGTTGCTGGGTGCGGGGCTCCAGGATCAGCGCTTCGTCGATCAGCGTGTCGAGCAGCGTCGTGGTGCGCTCCAACTGGGCGAGTACGTATTCGCTGCCCGCAAGCACTGTTTCAAGCGATGAGTTGAAGTCGGCATCTGTTGCCAGGTGTGCGTGAGTTGTCGAGTTTTTCCATTCTTCCAGGTAGTTTTCGAGGCGGGCGTGGCTTGACATTATTCTGCATCTGCTTCGTAATAAGAGCGTTGACTAATAATAACCCAGAACAATGCATGCCTGATGTGACATTTCGCATTGGGGGGCTACGGAAAAAACGACTACTATTTAAGACTATATGAAGTATATGGAGAGGAATTGAGTATGAATAAAGTTTTTAACGCGACACTCGCACTGTTGTTTGCCCTGTTGATGTCAGGTGCATCTCTTGCGGCTGATCCAATGACTAAAATGGCTGATTCCATGAAGGGTGCCATGGATGCTGCCGCTGATACCGCGAAAGATAGACCGGTACAGGAGAAGAGGCAAAGGAAGGCGCAGCCGAGCCAGATTGCGAGTAATTTAAGAGGTGAAAGTGGCTAACTGATTTAGCCATTATTCCGGAATAAAAAAGCCCCGCTCGAAAGAGCGGGGCTTTTTGCTTGCCATGATTGGCTATGGGTATTCAAGCCTCGCTGGTGAGGTGTGAGGCTCAAGGTCAAGGCGGACGCCGGATCCGGAGCGCAGCGTACTAATGGTACGTGAGCACCGGAAGCTGGTGTCCAACGCCGAGATTGAGCGTCACAACCGCCAGCGTGGTTTGAATTTACATCATGCCGCCCATGCCTCCCATTCCACCCATAGGATCCATGCCGCCAGCAGCCGCTGCTCCTGCATCTTCCTGGGGCTCCTCGGCAACCATCGCCTCGGTGGTGATCATCAGGGCTGAAACGGAAGCAGCGTTCTGCAGAGCAGAGCGGGTAACCTTGGTCGGGTCAAGAATACCCATGTCGACCATGTCGCCATACTCGCCATTTGCAGCGTTGAAGCCGTAGTTACCTTCGCCGTTCGCAACATTGTTGAGAACAACTGATGGTTCGCCGCCTGCGTTCGAAACGATCTGGCGCAGAGGCTCTTCCATTGCACGACGTGCCAGCTTGATGCCGACATCCTGGTCATGGTTGTCTGCGGAAAGGTCAATAATGGCCATCTGTGCACGAACCAGTGCAACACCACCGCCGGGGACGATACCCTCTTCAACGGCAGCGCGGGTTGCATGCAGGGCATCTTCAACACGTGCTTTTTTCTCTTTCATTTCAACTTCAGTTGCAGCACCAACCTTGATGACGGCAACACCGCCAGCCAGCTTGGCTACGCGTTCCTGCAGCTTTTCACGGTCGTAATCTGAAGAAGTCTCTTCGATCTGTGCGCGAATCTGCTCAACGCGTGACTTGATGTCAGCCTCGACACCGGCGCCATCAATGACGATAGATTCTTCCTTGGTGATGATGATGCGCTTGGCAGTACCCAGCTCGTTGAGAGTTGCTTTCTCGAGAGTCAGGCCAACCTCTTCAGAGATCACGGTAGAACCGGTGAGGATAGCGAGATCCTGCAGCATTGCCTTGCGGCGGTCACCGAAACCAGGTGCCTTGGCGGCAGCAACCTTGACGATACCGCGGATGGTGTTAACCACCAGGGTCGCCAGTGCTTCGCCTTCAACATCTTCTGCGATGATCAGCAGAGGACGGCTGGCTTTTGCAACAGCTTCCAGTACGGGGAGCAGGTCACGGATGTTGGAGATCTTCTTGTCGAAAAGAAGGATGAAGGGGTCTTCCATCTCAACGCACTGAGTTTCCTGGTTGTTGATGAAGTAAGGAGAGAGGTAACCGCGGTCGAACTGCATGCCTTCAACGACATCCAGCTCGTTTTCCAGTGCTGAACCTTCCTCAACAGTGATAACGCCTTCTTTGCCAACCTTGCCCATCGCTTCAGCAATGATGTTGCCGATAGAAGAGTCAGAGTTTGCAGAGATTGAACCAACCTGGGCGATCTGGTCTTCGGTTTCGCATGGCTTTGAGAGGTTACGCAGTTCTTCGATTGCAGCAGTGGTTGCCTTGTCGATGCCGCGCTTCAGATCCATCGGGTTCATACCTGCAGCAACTGCCTTGAGGCCTTCGCGAACCATTGCCTGGGCGAGAACGGTTGCGGTAGTGGTACCGTCACCGGCGATATCAGAAGTCTGTGAAGAGACCTCTTTAACCATCTGTGCACCCATGTTTTCGAACTTGTCAGCAAGCTCGATCTCTTTTGCGACCGAAACGCCATCCTTGGTGATGGTTGGCGCGCCGAAGCTCTTTTCCAGAACAACGTTGCGGCCTTTCGGGCCGAGGGTGACTTTAACTGCGTTGGCGAGGACGTTAACGCCTGCCAGCATTCTGTGGCGAGCGTCGTCGCCAAAACGTACTTCTTTTGCACTCATTTGAAATATCCTTTGGAATTAAGTTTGCTTAGCCTTCGATGACGCCCATGATGTCTTCTTCGCGCATCACGAGGACTTCTTCACCGCCAACTTTTACTTCGGTGCCCGAGTATTTGCCGAACAGAATCTTGTCGCCGACTTTAACGTCGAGGGCACGGGCTTCGCCGTTTTCAAGGATTTTGCCGTTACCGACTGCGAGGATTTCGCCTTCGGCAGGTTTTTCTGTAGCGCTGTCTGGCAGCACGATACCGCCTGCGCTGGTGCGTTCTTCTTCCATGCGGCGTACAACGACGCGATCATGTAAAGGACGAATGTTCATTGAGGACATCTCCTGAATCTTAGTAGTTTGTGGTTATAACAATCGTGTGCTGTTAGCACTCGTTAATTGTGAGTGCTAATAATAGGGGCAAATTTTCTCAGGTCAAGCCCGAATCTGTCAGGGGTTCAGTATGGGGCCTCGTCAGGGGCTCCACCGCCGGGTGCCATGAGGGAGCCTTTCAGCAGTGGCGACATGTCCCTGCCGTTGAGCAGCAGGCCCTCTTTCGGGCTGAACTTGACCGAGTAGGCGTATTGATCCTTGCCGGTTGCCTCGCCAAGGCCCTTGAGTAGCGATGTTGCCAACACAAGTTGCATCAGTTCAGGCTGTTGCTGTGCCGATTTTGCGGCGTGAGCGGAGAGGAAATCGAGACCTGCAATGGTGCCGTTCAAATCTCCCTTGAGGAAATCCAGTGGTGAATCACTGTTGGCAAGGAACTGCCTGGGATCGCTGTCGGGCGGCAGCAGGGGCTCAACCGTACCATTAAATTGCAAGTTAAATTTGCCACCGGCAATCTGTAACCTGTTGATTTTAAATAGTGGAGGCTGTTGCAGAAGACTCCTCTGCAGCAACAGGCCAATCAGTTGTCGATCATTATCACCCACCGGGAGGATTGTTGAGAGGCTCTCAAGAAAGCGTATCAGCGGCAACCTGGCCACCGTCATATCCAGCTGCAGGCTGATGGGCTGTAGTTCTGCTGGAACTTGCGGCAGGGAGAGCCGGAGATTCCTGAAATGAAAACTCCCGCGCAGGTCGCTGAGCTCTTTCTTGCCTGCATAACCCGCCAGGCTTCCGATTTCATCCAGGCTGGCTATCAGTACGCCATCTTCGCTGTAAGTCATGTTCACAATTCGGCCATCGGATGTCATGGAAGAATTGGATGCCGCACGCAACAGGCGAAGAATATAGTTGAGAACCAGTTCCTGATTCTCTGTCTTGAACAGCTCTTCCTGCTCAATATTCACTAATGCATCAATTTGCTCCATAAGTGAAAGCAACAGGGGCAGTGAAAAATCCTCAAGACTGGCATTGGAGTTGATTTTTTCCACTTTCACTTGCTGGCCACTGCCGCTATTCAAGTGGATTCCATTAGCGCTGAATTCAGATTTTCCGCCGATCACCTCATCCTGCTCTGTGACCGCCTGCTGGAAGCTGACAGAGTCGATGGTCAAAGAGAGTTCCCTGAGCAGGCCTTCCTTTTCGATTGGTTGTACGGTGATGGATTCAAGGCGGCAATCCGTGCCGGTGGTGAGAAGCCGCCAGTAGCTTCCGTTGCAATGCTGATCGGCAACATTGGCTGTCAGCAGTGGTTTGCCCTTGTCGAGGATGATCCACTGTGGCGGAATTGTGAGCTGATAGCTGAATTTATCATCTTCACCAGGGGTTACCCGGTAGACAAAATCGCCGAACTGAATGCCATTGCCTCCGGGGTCAGTAAGCCGGGTGTCGAGCAAGGCAACTTCGATGATATCTCCCTTGCGTATAGCTTCGATCGGCTTGCCGACCTGCAGGGAGAGTTCGCGCGGGATGCCTTTTGCCGACTTCAGTGAGCCAACAAGGGCTTTTAGAACCATCTCTTCCTGCGAGCCCGGTGTTGCTGGAACAACAGTCAGCTCCGGAACTGCAATGATATCTGGCTGTGCTGCCGATTTTTCTTCGGTGGCCCGGAGCAGGGCTGGCTGGAGTATGCAGGCAGTCAACAGAAGCACTGCGCCGACTCTTTTCATTGAGGTCTTCTTTACGTAAGAATTAATTTTGTGGCTTGTCGTCATCCTGACCGCTCCTTTTGAATTCGCCCTCGATAATATCATCCTCATGTGAGTATCGAATCTCTTCGCGAATGATGGTGACATCCGGTTTTTCACCTGCGGGTGTGATGATTTGTCTGTTCTTCAGCCAGCGCAAGACAAGGAGGTGACGCAGAGGCGGTATCAGCAGGAGGAAGCCGATGGTGTCGGTGACGAAACCCGGCAGCAGCAAGGAGATACCTGCCACAGCGAGCAGAATGCCCTGCAGCATGTCAAACGCAGGAGTTTCGCCCTGCTCGAGCTGCTGGCGCATACGAAAAATGGTTGAAATACCTTGCTGGCGGACCAGCCAGCCACCGATGACGGCTGTAAGGAGTACCAGCCAGATGGTCGCAAAAGCACCAATCTCGCTACCGACCTCTATCATAATGTAGAGTTCGGTAGCTGGAACGGCAACAAAAAACAGCAGGAAGAGTAGGGGCATAGGGGCTTTTCTGGTGTTAGTTGAATGGATGGCTGCAGCCGAATTAGGTTGTCATGGACGCGCAGCCGTTATTAGCCCTAAAATAGGGCCGCTATTAAAGGATTACAAGAACATTGTCTCGCTGATGAAGCTGATCGTCTACTGTACATGCCCTGACAAGGCTATTGCTGAAACAATTGCACAGATGCTGATTGAACGGCGCCTTGCCGCCTGCGTCAATATATTGCCGCAGATGCAATCGATCTACCGCTGGCAGGGTCAGATAGAGCATGATGATGAGTTTTTGCTGCTGATCAAGAGTGATGTTGCGCATTTTGAATCCCTGCAGAAGGCGATTCTGGCGCAGCACCCCTATGATTTACCTGAAATTATTGGTGTGCCGGTCGCTGCCGGTCACCCGGAGTATTTAAAGTGGATTACAAACGAGCTTACCAAGTCCTGATCCTACTGCTTGCAACTGGCGTGGCACTGATGTCCACCTCGGCCTTTGCGCTGTTTGAGGAGGATGAGTTCCTTATGCCCGACGAGGCATTCAAAGCAGATCTTGTCGAGGTTGATGGACGGCTCGAGGCACGCTGGCAAATCGTTGATGGCTATTACCTCTATCGCGATAAGCTCAAGTTTGAAAGTCTGACTGATGGTGTAGTGCTGGGCGAACCGCAACTGCCGGAGTCCGAGACCAAGAACGATCCCAATTTCGGCAACACCGAGGTTTATCACCATGCTTTGATCGCGACCTTGCCGGTGGAGCAGGGCAGCGGCAATGCGGAAGTACGTGTCACCTACCAGGGCTGTGCTGAAAAGGGTCTCTGTTATCCGCCGCAGCGCAAAGTGTTCCCGGTTGTACTTGCAGCTCTTGCAACGCCTGCACAGGCGGCACCTGCGAGTGACCCGGTTAAAGAGATCGCATCTATCGGTAATTCACTCGGTTTTGATGACGACTTGCTGCCGCCAGACCAGGCATTCAATTTTGATGCACAGCTTGTCGATGACAGCACCATGCGTGTCAGCTGGAATGTTGCAGACGGAATTTATCTCTATGCCAACAAGATGAAGCTTGCCATCAGTGGTGGTGCAACGGCAGGAGAATTCAGTTTTCCGGAGCCAGAGAAAAAATGGGGGCTGGCACCCGATGGTACAGAGGGCGAACTGGATATATATCATGGCCAGGTGAGTGTCGACGTACCGCTCAAGCGCGTTAGTAACGATCCCGTGGTGCTGAATGCCGATTACCAGGGGTGTGCAGAAATCGGTATCTGCTACCCGCCACAGAAGAAACAGCTGAGTTTTCCTTTTTCGACAGCTGATGCAGCAATGGCATCTGTGACACAGCCGGTCGAGGCAACTCCTGTTCCCCAAACAATCGATGTCAAGCCGATGGGGCCACTATGTGAGGATGTTTCAGGTGCTGCTGCTACGTTTGGTAACAAGGGTTTCTGGACGATTATCCTGTCGTTTTTCGTTATCGGCGCACTCTTGTCGCTGACGCCATGTGTCTTCCCGATGATCCCGATCCTGTCTGGAATCATTACCGGGCATAGTGGGAAAATGACACCGATGAAGGGCTTTATGCTATCGGTGATCTACGTATTGGCGATGGCAGTCACCTACACCCTGGCCGGTATTATTGCAGCCAAGTCGGGTGAGAATTTGCAGGTTGCGCTACAAAGCCCGATCGCACTCTCACTGTTTGCCGGACTGTTTGTGTTGCTGGCGCTGTCAATGTTCGGTTTTTATGAGCTGCAGTTGCCTTCCAGCCTGCAGAGCAAGCTGACCGAGTTCAGCAACAAGCAGAAAGGCGGCAGTTATACAGGCGTTGCCATCATGGGCTTCCTCTCGGCACTGATCGTAGGTCCATGCGTCGCGCCGCCACTGGCCGCGTCGCTCGCCTATATCAGTCAGACCGGTGACGTGGTACTTGGCGGAACAGCACTGTTTGTTATGTCGATCGGAATGGGTTTGCCGCTGTTGGCTCTAGGTGCCTCAGCCGGTAAGCTACTGCCACGTGCTGGCGGCTGGATGGATGCCGTCAAGGCAGTCTTTGGCGTTGTCATGCTGGCGATTGGTGTCACCATGCTGGAGCGTCTCGCACCCACCTATATTCCGACTTATATACCAATGATCATGTGGGGCCTGTTGCTGATTGCATCGGCAATCTACATGGGTGCACTCGAGCAGCTGGGTGAGGGTGCTTCCGGATGGCGCAAGCTGTGGAAAGCTCTCGGTATCGCCTTTATTGCCTGGGGTGCTGTCGTTCTGATCGGCGCTGCCGGCGGCAAGGATGATCCATTGCAGCCACTGGTTCATACAGAACATGTGGAATTCAAGCGTATTACTACCGTGTCACAGCTTGATGCTGAACTCGCTGCGGCGCGTGCGGCAGGCAAGCCGGTTGTACTCGATTTCTATGCCGACTGGTGCGTCTACTGTAAAACCATGGAACGCGAAATCTTCCCGCATCCGCTGGTACAGGAGAAGTTCGATGGCAAACTGCTGCTGCAGGCTGATGTCACCTCCAATACCGAGCTGATGGAT
>NZ_MPRK01000288.1 GCF_002021095.1 Solemya elarraichensis gill symbiont
ATGCAGGAGGCCGGTATTAAAGGGCTCGTCAGCTATCCGCCACCTCCGGTGGAGAGGGAGCGTCCGCTAGTGATGGATAATCCTGCCTGGGCGAAACCTTTTGAAGTGTTTGCGTCATTACTGGGTACGCCAGGTGCTAACGAGGCAGATCCGGCCAAACTGCTGGCCCTGATCGTGCCACTGATATTCGGTTACATGTTTGGCGATGTCGGACATGGCCTGTTACTGGCTGCTGCAGGCTGGTATTTCCATAAACGCTGGCCAGCACTTGGTGTGCTTTTTGCCTGCGGTATATCGGCAACCTTTTTCGGTTTCGTATTTGGCAGCGTGTTTGGTAATGAACACCTGCTTACTCCGCTGTGGGTCAATCCTGTCAAGGAGCCACTGCCGGTTCTCATGGTGCCCCTGGCCGGCGGTGCCGTGCTGTTGTTGCTGGGTATGTTGATGAACGCTGTTGAGGCATGGTGGGCAGGCCGTTTCAGAAGCTGGTTTCTGTGTGATGCCCCGGTAGTGTTGATGTACCTCTCCATTATCGCGCTATTCTTTAACAGTTCTGCGCTATTGGTATTTGTACTTGCCTTGTGCTGGTACATGCTCGGTCATCTGCTTGTGCAAGAGGAGAATCGTCTCAGGAACCTGATGCTCTCTCTCGGTGGCCTGGTTGAAATGCTGTTCCAGTTGTCTGTCAACACTGTCTCATTTATCAGGGTGGGCGCTTTTGCGTTGGCACATGCAGGGCTTTCCCTGGCATTCACCATCATGGCGGAAAGCATCACGAATATATTTGTTTCGGTTTTTATACTTTTTCTGGGTAATGCAATTGTCATTCTTCTGGAAGGACTGGTGGTCTCGATTCAGACAACCCGTCTTGTGCTTTTTGAGTTTTTTATCCGTTTTTTGCAAGCCGAGGGACGTACGCTTCGTCCTCTCAAGGCTCCCGAACACGCATTTTTGAAGAGGAGAAAAGAGTGAACAGACATAACAACACCCTGCTGATTCTGTCCGGGTTCAGCGCAGTCGTTGCGGTCGCAGCAACCCTGCTTCTGTTGTTTGGCAATGTGCAGGCTGAAGAGTCAGTAGCCGCAGTAGTAGTAGATGCTTTGCCGCCCGAGGTAATGCAGTGGGGTTTTCTCGCCGCAGCCCTCTCTACAGGTCTGTCAGCACTTGGTGCCGGTATTGCGGTGGCATCAGTTGGTAGTGCTGCAATCGGTGCACTTGCCGAGAAGCCTGAACTGTTGGGCCGTTCGCTGATCATCATCGGCCTCGCGGAAGGTATTGCTATCTATGGTCTCATCATCTCGATACTGATCCTTAACAGGTTGCTGTAAATGCTGTCTGAAGTTCTGTTTATCGGTGATGAGGTGACAGCGGCCGGTTTCAGGCTGGCTGGTGTGACCGTGATGACGCCTGAGAAAGAGAAATTGCACGAGGTGTTGGCACAAGCGTGTGAAAAGGCATCGTTGATACTCGTCACGGCAGAATTCATGGAGGCACTCGATATGCAACTGCAACAGGAGTACATGATGAAAGTTTCTCCAATGATTGTGGTCATTGCAGATATTAATAACAGTGTTCCGGTGATGGATCTTGCAGTTCAGGTTCGCCGTACACTGGGGATACTTGAATGAAGCAGGAAGAATCCAGGGTCACGCAGCAAGCTGAAAAGCTGCTGGATCTGACGAGTTCATGGGCTGAGAAACGCTGTGACGAGATATCGACAGAGTGTGACAGGCAGGTAGAGGAGGTTCTCAACAGCGCACACCATGATGCGCGTCTGCGTTTGCACAGCCACTTCGAGTCTGACCGTACTGCCAGCAGGCAGCGTCTTGCAGCTCTCGAGGCAGCCCAGGAGAGGCATGCGCGGGAAGAGCAGCAGCGCCAACAGGTATCGCTGGTCAAAGAGATCATCGATGGTTTGAAAGGTGAACTGACTACGCGCTGGAAGAGTGATGAGCAGCGGTCTGGCTGGGTCGACACTTTCTGGCAGTTGGC
>NZ_MPRK01000289.1 GCF_002021095.1 Solemya elarraichensis gill symbiont
CAGGAATCATGCTGACCAATCCATCGACCCTCGGCGTATTTGAACAGCGTATCGAGGAGATCTCCCGCCTCGTGCATGAGGCTGGCGGGCTGCTCTACTATGACGGCGCCAACCTCAATGCGATTCTCGGCAAGGTTCGTCCGGGCGACATGGGCTTTGACGTAATTCACATGAACCTGCACAAAACCTTCTCGACCCCGCATGGTGGCGGTGGTCCGGGTGCCGGTCCTGTTGGCGTCAGCAAGCGCCTTGAACCTTTCCTGCCGATTCCGATGATCGCCTTCGACGGCGACAACTACCGCTGGGTAACGGAAGAGGAACGTCCGCAGTCCATCGGCAAGCTGTCTGCCTTTGCCGGCAATGCGGGTGTACTTATGCGTGCCTATATCTACGCACGTATGCTTGGTCGCGACGGCATGCTGCGGGTCTCGGAGTACTCAACACTGAATGCAAACTACCTGATGGCGCTACTCAAGGAGTCGGGTTTTGAAATCGCATTCCCTGACCGCAGGGCAACTCACGAATTCATTGTCACCCTGAAAAAACAGGCGAAAGAGCTCGACATCAAGGCGATGGATTTTGCCAAGCGCATGCTCGATTACGGTGTGCACGCACCAACAACCTACTTTCCGTTGCTGGTTCCGGAATGCCTCCTGATTGAACCGACCGAGACCGAATCAAAAGAGGATATCGACTACTTCGCCGAGGTTATGCAGAAGATTCAGCACGAGGCGGAAACAGAACCTCAAACAGTCACCGGGGCGCCATTCACGCAGCCAGTTCGCCGTCTTGATGACGTTAAGGCAGCACGTGAACTTGACCTGCGCTGGAGCGGAAAATAAATAATGAAGCCGGGGAATACAGGATTGACCCGTATCATCAAGGCAACCGGCTACTCAATCAAGGGTATCAAGGCCGCCTATAAGCATGAGGCAGCCTTCCGACAAGAAGTTGCTGCCTCCCTGGCCCTGATACCGCTTGCACTTTACCTTGGAGAAACTGGAGTGGAGCGCGCACTGCTGCTCGGAAGCTGGCTGCTGGTTCCACTGGTTGAACTGATCAACTCATCGATTGAAGCTGTGGTCGACCGTATTGGCTCTGAACATCACAAGCTATCGGGAAGAGCAAAGGATATCGGCTCTGCCAGCGTGGCGCTGGCAATCATATGGGCCCTGATCCTTGTACCAAAGCATCTGACCTGATCTGTATCCAGCCTTGTCAAGCAACGAGGCAGCAAGTGCCGGATCACATCAATAACGTGAACTGCAGCCTATCTTGATGCAGGAAACAGGCGATAGAAATTGTCCGTCGTGATCTTCGTAATCTCCTCGACCGACAAGCCTCTCAACTCCGCAATCTTTTCTGCCACGTATGAGACGTAGCCGGGCTCGTTAGGCTTGCCCCGGAATGGAACCGGTGCGAGATAGGGGGAATCGGTTTCGATCAGGATACGGTCAAGCGGCACCTTGCTAGCAACTTCGCGCAACTCTTCTGCATTCTTGAATGTCACTATGCCTGAGAAGGAGATGTAGAAACCGAGTTCAAGAGCCTGCTGTGCCATTTCCCAGGTCTCGGTAAAACAGTGCATGACGCCGCCAACCTCTTGCGCATGCTCTTCACGCAGTATACGGATGGTATCTTCACGTGCATCCCGGGTGTGGATGATGAGTGGCTTGCGGCATTCACGCGCAGCACGAATATGGGTACGAAAACGCTGCTGTTGCCACTCCAGGTCCTCCTTGACGTAGTAATAGTCAAGCCCGGTCTCGCCGATGGCGCCATTTTTCGGGTGTGCAGCCAGTTCAACCAGCTCTTCAACACTTGGTTCCCTTCTGTCCCTGTCATTCGGATGCACACCGACGGAAGTCGAAATCGACGCAAAGGGCTCAACCAGCTCCAGCATCGCAGGATAACTTTCAAGGTCAATCGAGACGCATAGCATGTGATCAATGCCATGCTCCATGGTCTTCTGAACCA
>NZ_MPRK01000290.1 GCF_002021095.1 Solemya elarraichensis gill symbiont
ATCTTGTTGGCAAGTGCTCGGATTTCTTTTTCGTTCATCGTGCTTATCTCCCGTAGGGGTTAATGATAAGCAGATACACAAACTAATTTACAGTCTCGCAGTTCTTCTTCGATTGACTTCTTTTTAAATACAGTCTGAACTACCGTAGATTATTCTTGGCTTGACGTGTTCTTCCCATTACAGGTCCGATTACATTGTGACCGCCCTTCATCATGCCCTCTAAATCAAACTCCTTACTATTTGACAAAGCCACATTGTACTCAGACTACCATAGATATATATACATTAGTGAAAATAAGAATACTGCAAACCCAATAACTGTGAGAGAAGTAAAAATAATATTAATGACAGTTCCTTGCCATACGTAAGAATCACTTACCCATTGTTTCATTTCAAATGCGAAAAACATTATAAGTAGACTCACGATTAGAATTATAATTAATTTATATAATCGTTTTTTAGCCATATTCCTAAACACAATTTCATTCATGTGCACAACCTTAATCTGTAAATGGGGAAGGAATTATTTTGGCTTTTTCATAACCGCTCGTATATATATGGTATACATTATATTTATCATTAACATTTGGATATACTCTGAGACAAGGAAAGCCATTTACTACATAATCAAATGGTGGATTAACACTTACAAAATTTATCTTTACAGTACCCCCGCATTTTGGGAGAAATATATTTGCTTGGGGTAGTTTCGTTTCAAATAATACTCCAAGTTGAAGAATTTTCGTTTCATCTGGACACAACTTTTTAATGAATTCAGTAAAGACCAATTGTATTTTAAGCAGATCTTGTGGTGGAATTTGATAATAGAGCTTGGGTTTAAGCACTTCAATAAGATGCTTATGTCTGCGGCGAATAGCGACGTCGATGGGTTTCTCATCCTTGTAATTCATGACTGATCGCCATGCACCTAATTCGACAAGGAATTGCGCTACTTTTACAGGCAAGCCTGCGTGGGCAACATGATGCAGTACTGTGTATCCACTTTCTCTACTCGTATTAATTAGCCCTGGGTATTCCTTCAGTTTTTTTGCTATTGCAGGCCAATCTACATACTTTGCAGCATTTGCATATTCCTCATCCACGCAATCTAAAATCATTGTTTTCATTACAGGAACCACAGTTACTCATTTAATGATGCATTATAGCTCGTTTGTTTTGATTTCTGAGCGGCCTCACAGAACTTAATCTGAACAGTAAAATTTTTATCACTTCTATCTATGTGCACATATGCATAATATTTATTCTGTTTATTAAGTATTTTACGCACACGATTTTTTATTGTCTTAATATGCATTGTTATCTCATAGAGGTACTGTTGTGTATTGATAAAGAATTTGAATAAAGCCCACAGAAGCCACTTTTTTCCAAGAAGCACCTAACCATTCCTTTTTCAAAAAAGCTCCCCAGAAGTCAAAATATGATTCCTGGGGCAGTATATTTCCTGTGGATTAAGTCATGCCTGCTTACACCATTACTGGCTATTGAAGTCATATCCAATTATATGAATAATGAATCTCAGTTCAGACACGGATGAAATTCTGTAAGAGCCATATTTTCATAAATTTTTTTGGGCTTTGGTTAATAAAGCACTTCATCACCATCCCCCCTCCCGGGCACCTAATCACTAAAGTCGTAATTATTACCATCTCTAGTCACTTTCTTGACCTTCCCTTCAACGATCAGTGCAATCAGTTCAGTTTGTTTAGTATTGGACTTCTCTAATGCATTAATCCTTGATTGTTGCGATATAATCATTCTAGCCATTGACATGAATGTCTCTTGGTGACTGCTTAACACATTCATTGACTCAATTTTTTCATCAATACTTTTGAGCCAGTCGTAGTATCCGTATCGATCCATCAAGTCATCGAAGAGACTTTCATCCATATAGTCATATAAATCAATTTTCAATTGCCCCATAGTGACCCCAATTTTTCAGCATAGGATGTAAATA
>NZ_MPRK01000291.1 GCF_002021095.1 Solemya elarraichensis gill symbiont
GTCCAGGAATTGATCACTCTCCAATCCGGGAGGAATACCTTGCACGAATTCGACACTGGGCGTAACAGTCTCTTTGATGACGTCATACAAGGGTTGCCACCGTTTATAGAGCCAAATGATCCTTTGCGGCAATGGCGAAATGACTCGTTCCTGGAGCATTCTCGTGACGAAATACGACTTTCCACAGGCAGTAGGCCCACTCGTTACAAGCGTAAACGGATGAAGGAAGCGGAATGACGTAGAAGGCCTCGGCATCTGACGTAGTTCGGATGTCTGCTGAGATTGAAACGACTGGTGTTGTCGAGGCATTGGTTTAGGTTCTCGTAAGCATTCGGCATTAGAGGTTGAGTCAGAATGTTTATTTCTCACGTGTCGTGTTAAATCGTGACGCCATACATATTGTGCAGAACAATGTTTACACTGATGAGACATTTTTTTACTTCGAAGTCCAAGATGCAATTCGAAAAATTGAGCTTATTTATAGTCATCAGTCAACAGGATAGGCAGCCCTTATAAAGATGGATGCACACGACGCGATGAGTGATGTCAATCAAGCAGCAGCAGCAGCAGCAGCAGCAGCAAGCAGCAGCAGCAGCAGCAGCAAGCAGCAGCAGCAAGCAGCAGCAGCAGCAGCAAGCAGCAGCAGCAGCAAGCAGCAGCAGCAAGCAGCAGCAGCAAGCAGCAGCAGCAAGCAGCAGCAGTAGGCATGTTATGTGTCACACAGTGACACAGATGGTACTCAACATGCTGAGGACCATTCCTCCTCTGGTTTGTGACGACGAGTTTTTTCGAGTTGCGGTGTTAGGACGGTATAATTGTTTCTATAAAGTTAGTGGGTGCGTTACTCCAGTCCGCTCTACTCACGTCGTATCCCCGGCGGACCACGTTTATGGACAATGACTATAGGTGAAGAGCGATGTTTGACCGATATTTGACTCTTTTTCTTATTGGGCATCGATTTAGGCCTGTAGTCTTTTCTTTTTCGGTGTAATGACGTCTTTTTCTTTTCTCTGATTTCCGATTTCGCTAATTCCAACGCCTGGGCTAATGGTGTGACAAAATTGACGATCGGTTTGGACGAGTTTCCACCTCGCTGATTCGAGTCGACCACGAATTTTCCCGTGGCGGACGACCCGAGTTTCCCCTCCGCCATTAGTTGAAAATGCTTCTTCCACTTTTCTACTTCCATTTTCTGAGGTGAAGTGTACAGCGTGTCGTTGACGAGTCACTGTCGATGTGTTGTAGACGACCTCCCCTTATAAAGATTCTCACTCTGGTCAGAGTGTCGGCTTTGATTCGCACGTAGAAGGGATCCTCGAATACTAAATACGTCTCTCTCTTTTTTCCTTTGACCTCATTCGGTAATAGCCGCAATACCGGTAACAGGGTGTTTTCGGCATAAGATTCTCGACAAATGTCCGAGCACACGTACATCATCTCTTCTTTCAGCGAAACGTCTATTTCTTTCAGTCCACACTCCCACACACCTTCTAGAGTATAAGGTTGGGGTAATTCTACGGTGAAATCTGACGCGATGTTGTTGGGTCTGAGGTCTTTACAGTTTTGGCTGCTCAGAAATAGGTAATGTTCTTCCATTGTTGAGCGAAGGCGACGGTAATGCGTATCCGATGGCACTGCACAGGAGACTGATCCACAGTTCGGAATTTCCGTTGTTCAGGGACAGGTTGACGATGGCTGTCAAGATGATGATGTAAACGATGACGATTTGACAAAAATACACAATCTCCGCTTTGGGTAATTTACTACCAAACACTAGCCACTCTTGACTATTTCTATTTTCCATTGGCAACCCTCGATCCTTTTTTTTAGAACGGGGCCGTACGTCGCTATCCCTTATTAACTATAATGTTTCAAGTCCGCTTCCGGAATCCACGAACCCCACCCCATTTACTCCGGAGTTACTCCGGAGCAGCTCCATTTACTCCGGAGTTACTCCGGAGCAGCTCCATTT
>NZ_MPRK01000292.1 GCF_002021095.1 Solemya elarraichensis gill symbiont
GTTCGCATGAACATTGCCGACGGTAATGTAGAACTGCAATTTGCACCGCAGGCGATTGCTCCACAACAGTTGAGGCTGGTACTGAGCCATCCGACCAAGGCCGAATTCGACAAGCACATCTTGCTGCTACAAGAGGCTGACGGAATCTTCCGTGGCAATTACGGCGAGGTACAGGAAGGTGTCAACTGGCTCTTGCATCTCTACCCAGATGACAGGGAATGGGGATTGCAGTCACGCTGGTCGCCTTCGAGCAGTGATAACTGGATTGAGTTACGTCCGTAAACTGCCTATCGCGGCAAGACGCCGCTCCTACAAGACACGGCAGAAATGCCGGGGCAATCCTGGGATTGTAGGAGCCCCGTCTCGGGGCGATCCCCTACCAAAGCTGCAACGGCTCCTCCTGCAGGAGCGAAAACTGTTCCCTCAATTCGAGTATATGCTCCTCCCAGTACCTGTCTCCGGTGATGTCAGGGAAGTTCTTCGGGAATGCAGGGTCATGCCATCTCCGCGCAAGCCAGGCAGCATAGTGCATCATACGCAAGGTACGGAACGCCTCGATGAGGCAGATTTCAGATACATTAAAATCATTAAATTCGTTGTAGCCCTCGACAATTTCCGATAGCTGCGCAGTGCGTCGTTCGCGATCTCCTGACAACAACATCCACACATCCTGGATTGCAGGCGCCATGCGTGCATCGTCAAAATCAACAAAGTGTGGAGTTTCATCACGCCACAACAGGTTACCGACATGACAGTCCCCGTGTACACGTATCAGCTTCTGCTGGTGGGGCTGGTAGATCTCGTCGAGTAGTTGCAGCAGGTCGTCCACAAGACTCCTGTAGGGGAGCTTCAATGCCGACGGGATAAACTTCTCGGCGATGAAATCTGCACTCTGGTGACCGAAACTCTTTACGTCAAGAACCGGACGATGCTCAAAGGATCTCAGCGAACCGATATGATGCAGGCGACCAAGCACCTGGCCAATATGAAACAGGTTATCGAGGTTATCGAACTCGGGAGCGCGGCCACCACAACGCGGGTAGAGTGAGAAGCGAAAGCCCTCATGTTCGAACAGCGAGTTGCCACTCCCATCCCTTAGCGGTGCAACAATGGAAATATCACTCTCACTGAGCTCGAAGCAGAAGTTGTGCTCTTCAAGAATCTGTTCATTCGTCCAGCGCCCCGGTCGGTAGAACTTGGCAATCAGCGGTGTCTCTTCTTCAAGTCCGACCTGGTAGACGCGATTCTCGTAGCTGTTGAGTGCAAAGATTCGACCGTCCGACAAGTGATTGAGGCCCTCCACGGCATCGATTATGAAATCCGGTGTCAGCTGATCGAAGGGATGTTCGCCCACATGCTGTTCAACCATTAGGCATTGGCTTCCTGGTCGTTGACTCCAAGCAGGTAGAGAATACTGTCGAGGCCTAATGTTGAAATCGCATGGCGCGCACTCGCCTGGACCAGCGGCTTGGCATGAAAAGCGACACCAAGTCCGGCAATCCCGAGCATTGGCAAATCATTGGCGCCGTCGCCGACCGCGATCGTCTGTTCCATGCTGATACCCAAAGCGCCAGCCATCTTGTGTAACAGCTCGGCTTTTTTCTCGCCGTTGATAATGTCACCGGTGACAATTCCGGTGAGCTTTCCATCGACGATATCGAGTTCGTTAGCCGAGACGCAATCCAGTTCCCAACGCTGCTTCAGGTGATTAGCAAAATAGTTGAAGCCACCTGAAAGAATGCCAATTTTGTAGCCGAGCCGTTTCAGTATTCGCATTAACCGGTCTGCACCCTCAGTAATCGGCAGGCTCTCGGCAATCTCCTGCAGCACAGCCTCATCAAGCCCCTCGAGCGTCGCAAGGCGCTGCCTGAAACTCTCGTCAAAACCGATTTCACCGCGCATTGCGGCCTCGGTGATAGCAGCCACCTGTTCACCTGAATCAGCGCGCTTGGCCAGTTCATCAATCACCT
>NZ_MPRK01000293.1 GCF_002021095.1 Solemya elarraichensis gill symbiont
TGGAACATCTTGTACAGGCTGCTCGGTCGCTTGATCAGAAGAATCCCTAGAGGGCGTGTCAAATGTAGACAGAGGAATACTCATGTCTAGCATCTGGTTTGCTAATGGTAAAATAACATCAGCTACGTTCAAAGGGCCTTGGCTGAGCATGGACAGGCACTTGATGAAAAACGTCACCAAGCGCTCCATGTTCTGTGAACTATCAGAACGAGAGACTGGTTCACAAGGTGCCGTCTGAGTGGCTGTAGTAACCAACTCGACAGAGGGAGGAGAGGGGCGGGAAGGGACTACAGGGAGAGTGGCAGGGGCAGAATTAACAGCCCGAGAAGTAACGGGGGGTACAGCAGGTACGGCAACAACAGGAGGTGCTGTGGTAACAACAGGAGGATCAATAACACCAGCAACTGCGCCTGCATATGACCTCTTGGATGAGACTATGGACTTAGCCTCAGCCAAAGAGACACGCTTGGTCATAGCTATGGTTTTGACCTCCTTCGCTTCTTTAAAAATAGCGCAGCCACCATATGCTGCACTGTGACACTTGCCACAGTTCACACACTTGAACTGTGACTGTGTCAATGTACAGGACACCGTCGGGTGGTTCTCGCCACAACGAGCACACCTCAGTCGGCTCCGACACTCATTTGCATAATGGCCGAAACGGCGACAACAAAAACACTGGATCACAGGGGATACATAAGGTCTAACTTTGTACTGGGTATATCCCAGGCGTACAAAATTAGGGAGAATGGATGAAGAGAACACCAACTTCACAGACAGGGTTGGCTTCTCCACTCCATTAACCTTATTGGTAAGACGGCATCCATCAACTACGGATGCCGACTTTAGAGATTCTAAAATATCAGACACAGGTGTGTCCAATGGAACCCTACTTATGACCCCCTGCAATCCAGAGGTACCAGTAGAAATAGGGTGCGATACAATGACATCATGGTCACCCAGTGTCTTGAGATGCCGCATCCGGACATACTGTTCTTCATCAACAGCAGTAATCAAGAGGGTGCCATCACGGCATCGCTTCACACTCTTAACATCCCCAACAGACCACTGTATGTGTTTAGCTATCTTAATGGGGTTGAGGTTTGCCAGCTTTGTAGACTTATCAGCAGAACTGATTTTAAGAGAAAGACTCTTCAATGAGGGGCGTCTCTTCTTGGCAAACTGGTTCCCAGAGAGTGGGGTTTTCCTAGGGGAAGAAGAAGGTGATCGACAACGCTTTGATCGGACTTTAATCCACTGATCAGGGGAAACCTGAGATTCGGAATCTGACATATCGACAGACTCCGGACGATCAAGATCCTGATCATCGTCGCCTGAATTCACCCAAGCAACGATTGCACTAACATCATTTAGTGGCATGGAAGGGATGCTGTCACTTTCTCCATTTATCTCAGCGTCGGAAGAGATGTCAGGATCAGTGAACAGTTCATCACAAACACCACGCATGTTATCGGTACCTAAATGTGTAGATAAGGTATCTGGTTGAGCATCGACAGCTCCACCGTCCACAACATGCAAAGCAGTAGAGCTCTCGATGCTCAACTGTACTGCGGCATTACCTTGTGAATCACCTTGTGACGTCACAGGCGACGCACCTGGATCAATAACATGTGGCTTACCACGTGGCTCGTCCATATTCGGACTGAACAAATTTGTCAACAAATGACAAAGAGAAAAATTCACACAAACACAAAACTACACACACAAAAATAGAAATAAATGCAGGAATGGAAGAACACAAGTATATAAAACACTTTAGACGTACAATTATTTGTGGATGGGCAGAACCATCCACAAATGTAAGTCGATTTTACGGAGACGATGTGAAACACGACCACCTCGTCTGACAGCAAAACCGGAAGTCCTCAAAAACACAGTGAAGCGAGGAATCGGGCCAAAAGCAGTCGCCATGTTGAATTTCTAATAATGGCTTAG
>NZ_MPRK01000294.1 GCF_002021095.1 Solemya elarraichensis gill symbiont
AGATCTAACCGTGCTGGTGCTGATATAGGCAAGCTTGATAATTACGGTCTCAAGGTGACGCATGATATGAGGCGCATGCTTGACGGAGGCAAAAAGAAGTGGATGGCTGATATAGCCCCGCATCTTGATATGTCCAAGATGGACGTTGACGACGCAGAATTGTCTAAGATTTTAGACAAGGCCTTCGACCGTATAACGACTGATGGTGCGATTGATCAGGTGCCTGGTGCTACATTTGGTGGTGGTAAGGTGGCTAATCGTGGAAGTGAGTCACGGCAGCTGCACTTCAAGGATGGGGATGCCTGGCTTGAGTATCAGGATGCGTATGGATCAAAGAACATGTTCTCTTCCCTGACTGATTCTTTTGAGGGGTATGCCTCGAATATCGCATTAATGGAGAAGATGGGTCCTAACCCTGAGACCACTTTCAAGCATCTCAGGTCGAAGCTTGATCTTGACATGAAGAAGAACGATGTTGGTCTTAAGACTGGCATGGTTGACGGTATGTGGAACATCGTTAGTGGTAAGGCTGGTGCAATCACCAAGGGTGAGCAGAAGTTTGCTCAAGGGGCTGCTGGTGTTCGTAACGTCCTTGTTGCTACGAAGCTTGGCTCAGCTACATTATCTGCAATTTCAGATTCTGCCTTTTCAGGTATGACTCGACATTTCAACGGGCTTAGCTCTACAAAGGCGCTGCAAAACGTGGTTATGCAGTTAAATCCTACAAGTTCGAGAGACAGGATGTTTGCCAGGCAGATGGGGATTGTAGCTGACTCAATTCTTGATCACTCAGCAATATCAAACAGGTTTGGTGAGACAGATGGTCTTGACTGGACTGCAAAACTTGCTGGTGCAACGATGAGGGCGTCTGGTCTTCAGGGTTGGTCTGAAGGCAATAGAAACGCATTCTCTCTTACGTTAGCTTATACGCTGCAAGACAATGCGGGTTTGAGCTATAGGGCGATGTCAAATTCAGGTGCAAAGAAGAAGCGCTTTGTGCGGATGTTGAAGAGGTACAACATTTCGTCCCAAGACTGGGATGAGATCAGGCAGACCCCGCCAGTTGATCACAGGGAAACGCAATACATGCCTTTCCGTGATATTGAGAGCGACGTTTTGAGGGCAAAAGTTCTTCAGATGGTAAACGAAGAGATGGACTTTGCTGTACCTACTCCAGATGCTTTTTCGCGTAACGCTACGACCTGGGGTGGAAAAAGGGCTGGTACGTTTGGCAAGGGTTCTTTATCAACACTCTCATCTCCTGTTGTTGGCTTGATTGAAGACGTAGTTAACCTGCCACTTGGCAATCTTCAAGAACTTGCTGATGGTGAAGACACGAACTTTTTACGTGAGTCTGTGAAGTTGGCTCAGAAGCTTGCTCCTGGCCAGCTTTGGTACACGCGTTTGATTATGCAAAGAATGATTTTCGATCAGCTTGAGCTGATGGCAGACCCATCTGGAGCGAAGAAGTCATTCAATCGAATGGAACGTAAATACAAGAAAGAGTATGGGGCGGAATCATATTGGAAACGCGGCGATATATTGCCTGGAGGAACATAAATGACAGCAACTTACATCATCAAGCGTGGTGATACTGTTGGCGAAATAGGGAACACATTGAGTGGTGTTGACGGCGAGCCGATACAATTATTTAATTACAAAATAAAATTCCAAGCAAGAAAGACGCCGGATTCAAGGGAGCTTCTTTTCGATTTACAGCGTGGCTTTGGTATTGAGCTTGACAATGAAGGTAAGTCTTTCTCAATTAAGATGAGCAACACAGAAACAGAGAAATTCGATCCTGGGAACTATTCTGCAGAACTTGAATTTACTACTCCAGAAGGCGTGGTTTTGTCATGTGAAGTTTTTATTCTTACAGTTATAAAGGACGTTGTTAGATGAGTGGAGTTAAACTAAAGAATGGCGCAAATAATATCTATTTGGCCACGCTAAAGCAAATTGGTCCTAAAGGTGGACAGGGAGATCGAGGGCCTGCTGGTGATGATGGTCCTGCTGGTCCGAAAGGCGAAAAAGGAGATCGAGGTCATACACGATATGTTGGTGAAGCTGGTGTAGATGGTGCAGAAGCCATACAAGGAGAGCGCGGCGTTACCGGCTCAAGAGGCGAAAGAGGCCCTCAAGGAAACGCAGGTGCACCAGCCATTGACGGCCTTCCTGGACAGCGAGGTCCTACTGGCTCTGATGGCAATAATGGCGTTCGAGGCAATGAGGGTATTCAAGGCCAGCAAGGACAAGATGGAATCTCTGGAGTTAAAGGTAATGATGGAGTTCCTGGGGTTCAAGGTGTCCAAGGGATTAAAGGCGAAAGAGGCCCACGCGGAGATCCTGGTCCTGCCTCTGGTGCTACTGGAGAAAAAGGCCCTAAAGGCGATCAGGGCCTACAGGGAGTTCAAGGCAATCTCGGTGCTCAAGGTCTAACAGGTGCTCAAGGTATAACAGGTGCTCAGGGTCTAGCTGGTGTTAAGGGTGATGCCGGCCCGTCTGGTCCTAAGGGAGATGTAGGCCCGCCAGGAGAAAAAGGCGATATAGGCAATCGAGGCTATTCTGGTGACAGAGGTCCGCAGGGTATTGAAGGTCCCTCCGGTATTGAAGGTCCGCCAGGCATTCAAGGTGAGCAGGGTCTTTCAGGACCTGCTGGCCAACAAGGGCCTCCTGGCCCAGATGGTGGGGCTGCTGGATCTGGTCCGCGTGGGCCTCAGGGCATTCAAGGCCCTCGAGGTCTGGTGGGTCCACGAGGAGCACAAGGTGAAAAAGGTGAGACTGGTGCAGATGGCCTTATAGGACCGCAGGGATTCACAGGTCTTCATGGAGAATACGGCCCTCCTGGTCCTGGTGGTCCTAAAGGTCTGCCAGGAGAGAAGGGCGACACAATTATTGGCCCTCGAGGTGTACGAGGACCACAAGGTGCAACTGGCCTTAAAGGAGAGAAGGGCGACTCAATTATTGGTCCTCGAGGTGTACGAGGCTCAACAGGCTCGATTGGCCTTAAAGGAGAGCGTGGCGAGCG
>NZ_MPRK01000295.1 GCF_002021095.1 Solemya elarraichensis gill symbiont
GGCTATCAGCCTGAGCCTTGGACTCAGCGAACGTACCGGCATGTATGACTGCCCTGTCCCGCACAACCACAAGCATACCGACGCTCTCGAAGAGATCGGCCTGTGGCAAAAGTGCCTCTCTGACCAGGGTGTTGAGTCCATCATTCTTCTGGGGCACTCACGCGGCGGCAACCAGACGGCATGGTACGCCTCTGAATTGAAGGAAGGGAGCCCGGTCAAAGGAACCATTCTAATCGCACCAGCCTCGAATGTAATCGACTACATGGCAGCCGATTACAAGAAACGTTATGAAGTGGGACTCGCGCCTCTTGTCGAAAAAGCCAACAAACTGGTTGCTGATGCAAGGGCGACACCATGATGGAGAATGTCGATTTCATCTACTGCCAGAAGACATCGGCGACCGCCTCCTCCTTTGCAAGCTACTATGCCGATGAGCCACGCATGGAAACGACCTATTTACTCAAGGAGTTCTCACAGCCGGTGATGGTATTTGCGGGCAGTGAAGACACTGTTGTTATCAATCTCGAAGAGAAGATCGAGGCACTTGGAGAAAAGGAGAATCTTCAGATGAGTGTCATTGATGGCGCAGATCACTTCTTCCGTGATCTCTATGCCGAGGACCTCGCAGACGAGGCGGTTGAATTCATCGAATCACTCTGAGCCCCTTCATGCCGGCCTTGAGCCGGTATTCAGGAGCATAGCGTTGTTCCAGATAGACCCCGGATCAAGTCCGGGGTGACTCTGTTATCACCGGGATGACGACTTTTCAAAATCGCGAGAAACGGCGAGTCTCAGGCAAGCGCTTTCTGAATCAGGGGCACCAGTGGTTCAGGCAGGGTGATATTTCCTGACAATGCAAACTCGTGCGCCGTCTCCGACATCTTCTTCCAGGTTTTCTGGATGATATCGATCCACTTCTCCTCGCTGTACTCCGGGTGTTTCTCCGCAAACTCAAGCATGTAGTGCTCAATGAATACGAGGTCAACAACATCCTCAAGCAATTGCGTGTTTGCATTGACCTTCAGCGCACGTTTGCCAACTGCCTTCTTCACTTCCTCGGTAAAATCGTCGTCATAGCCAGCCTGCTTCAACAACTCACCCGTTGTTTCCGCATGAAACTTGTAGAGATTTGTTCTCCACTGCAGGTAACCCTGGCGGTTCATCGGAAACTCGTCACGCGGTGATTTCCAGCGCTGGATATGCTGGGCGCGTACCGCAAGCTTGGCGGCATCGTTTGCTTCGGGTGCAAAATGGTCAATCATTTCTGCCATACGGTGGGAATAGAGCAGCTCTTTTGGCCACTCCTTTCCATCTACCATAACCTTGTTCGGGTCTTCGCTATTGGCTGCATCGATCAGTGATACCGCCTTCTCAAACATTGCCTCAGATGACATTCAATAACTCCAATAATCCGCAAAACGGATATTTTACCGGGAGTTTCAGCCAATCAACCAGAATTCTTTTGCGGAATTGATCTAATAGACCAGTTTCCTTCAGGTTGTTGCCCTGTTCTCAATAGTGGTAGATTGGGCGGACAACAATAACTGTTGCACACAATTGATGCAGCAGCAACAACAAAACCACCGGAGAAATTTATGAAACTCAGTAGACTATTGATTGCATCGGCAATCGGTGTCAGCTTCCTGGCTTTTGAAGTACAGGCAGCGACCGAATGGAATGTCTCACTATGGGGCAAACGAAGAGCCTTTACAGAAAACGTTGAGAAGCTCGCCGAACTTGTTGAACAGAAAACCAATGGCGATTTCAAACTGAATATTTCCTCAAGCGTGTCTTTGATCTCGTGATGTAAAACGGGACATCCAAGTCGCCCTTTTACACTCGATCTTCGACAGCCTTTATTGCCCCGGACGCCCTGCGT
>NZ_MPRK01000296.1 GCF_002021095.1 Solemya elarraichensis gill symbiont
GACGCAGGGCGTCCGGGGCAATAAAGGCTGTCGAAGATCGAGTGTAAAAGGGCGACTTGGATGTCCCGTTTTACATCACGAGATCAAAGACACGCTTGGCAGTTGGGCTCTATTCAACGACTACCGTTGCTCAGCAGCAAGGTGAAGTTACAGTCAATGAAGGACATGGGGACTGGAGGGTAACCTGTCAAACGGTCAAGCGCGAGCAGGCCGAGACAACACAATGTGTCATGTCACAGATTCAGAAGCGAAAAGACTCAGAAAGGGTACTTCTGGAGGTTCGTGTCGTGCCAACAGCGGGAGGAAAGATTGCCGGTCGTATACGCATGCCTCTCGGCGTTTCTCTCAAGGATGGTGTGACACTGAGAATCGATGATACTGAGCCATTTGCGGCGCTGGCCTACAGAACCTGTCTGCCGAGTGGTTGTATGGTGCCTTTTCAGTTTGATTCGGACATTGTGAAGAAATTGAAAGATGGGGGAAACCTGAAGCTTTCCCTTGTTTCGGTTAACAACAAGAAATTTGGTTTTGCGGTTTCTCTGAAAGGTTTTACCGCAGCATATGACAGGGTAAAAGGCCTGACGGGTGTAGAATAACCGATCACCTGTCAATTAAGGAGAAATTAATGAGCCGTAGCGTAAACTGTATCAAGCTGAAAAAAGAGGCCGAAGGCCTTGATCGCCCCACCTATCCCGGTGAGTTGGGCCAGAAAATTTTTGACAATGTCAGCAAGGAGGCATGGCAGCAGTGGCTGCAGCACCAGACGATGCTGATCAACGAGTATCGATTGAGTCCGATAGAACCCAAGTCGCGCACTTTTCTCGAAGAGCAGATGGAGAAATTCTTTTTTGAGGATGCCGCCGACCTGCCGCCTGATTTCAATCCACAAGGCTAATTTCATCTTGACTTCTGACGGCGCAAACGGTTTAATTGCGCCTTCATTTTTTGAACAGCTTCAGAAAATGAGTGATGTGAAGCCGGGTTTTACCTGGTCACACATCAAATTTTGCCCAGGTAGCTCAGTCGGTAGAGCAGGGGACTGAAAATCCCCGTGTCGGCAGTTCGATTCTGTCCCTGGGCACCATATATTCAAAAAGCCCATGCAGAGATGCATGGGCTTTTTTATTGGTCGTTATCATTCTCTACGGCCTTCCTTTGCATGAATAAAAGGCCTGACCATATCTGATCAAGCCTTGTTCAGTATGACTATCCGGTACAGGCCGGAACAAGCGGTCTCTATAGGAAGATTTCCGCGTTGTTCTTTTTCCATTCATTGAACGTAATCATCTTTAATCCCAGCTTGTTATAGTAAACAGCATAGAAGCCCTTGTCTCCGATGGTAACTGCATCACGATAGTCTGACTGTTCAAGCAGATCCTGTGCCATTACGCCGACATAGGGTTTCTCGTCCCACAGATATTTGAAGGAGTAGAGTTTCAGATCATTATCCAGTGTTGCTATTTGCTCGACATCCCTCTTCAGGCGGTTGTCGGATACGGGAGGCGAGCCCACGTTATTATCACCTTTCGTATCAAGCACACCAATGCCAAAGTTGAATACTTTCTGGCAGAAATCATAACCAAGATGGAGCTCGCTGCCCGTAAAGTTGCGTCCGCCAATCAAGCTACATCCCAGCTTGTTATCTTTTGCCGGATAAAAAGTGACGCCAGCACCGCCCATCCAGGCATTTTCTTCATCGGTTGAAAGGACATTCAGACTGATGCCGAAATCTTTTATCCCGCCAGCACCAAACGGAATGGTAAGAGAAATCGAGGCTGTCGGATCATAGTCAGTTGATGATGGTTGTGGCACACCTGCGTAAGCACAAGCGTGTCTTTGATCTCGTGATGTAAAACGGGACATCCAAGTCGCCCTTTT
>NZ_MPRK01000004.1 GCF_002021095.1 Solemya elarraichensis gill symbiont
CCTTTCCGGTAATCAGGCGAAACAGGTGGTAGATACTCCAGAGCACCAGGTAGGCGAACACGGTTCCATAGATGGCATCGACCGGTGACGCAAACAGGGACTGGCTGTTAATCAACAGGCCGAGCCAGACTAAAGGCAGAGTGATGCTGTCCGGCAGTAACTGCTCGTCGATGTCAATAAAAGTCAGGGCGATTAATGCCCAGACAAGAACAATCGCGGCAAGTGCCTGCGCAGTCACTCCAAAGTGGATGACTGCGTAAAGAGTCAGCAGGCCAGACAGTAGCTCGATAATTGGATAACGCGGGCTGATCGATGTTTTGCAAGTGTGACATTTGCCACGTAACAGGAGGTAGCTGATAACAGGTATGTTGTGCCAGGGTTTGATCGGGTTTTTACAAACCGGGCAGTGTGAACCGGGCAGGATTATCCCTGGTGGTTCATCCCCTGTCGATGCCTCTTTACCAAGAAACTCCTCGCATTCCTGTCTCCAGCTGTATTTCATTCTTGCGGGCAGGCGCAGGATCAGAACATTCAGAAAACTGCCGACGAGCAGTCCTGTGATACAGGCAAATACCAGGATGAGTGGTAGTGGAGCAAGCTGCAAATCCTGCATCAGTTCAATTCAGTCCTGTTATCCGACAACATTACCGAACTGGAAGATCGGCATGTACATGGCAATAACCAGGGTGCCGACGATAACACCGAGAGCGACAATGATTAATGGTTCGAGCAGGCTGTTGAGAGAGTCAACCGCGTTATCAACTGCCTCGTCGTAATAGTCAGCTATTTTCCCAAGCAGTGACTCGAGAGCACCTGTCTCTTCACCGATGGCAATCATCTGTCGCATCAGGTTCGGGAAGAGAGGCTCCTGGGTCATGGCAAAGTTGAGAGATTGACCAGTGGATACACTGTCACGCATGCGCAGGACAGCATCCGAAAAAACAGCGTTACCTGTCGCTCCGGAAACCGAAACAAGAGATTTGACGATAGGCACACCTGCGGCCAGTGTGGTTGCCAGCGTACGGGAAAAACGTGCGAGCGAGGAATTCAGCATGATTTCGCCAAGCACTGGCATTTTCAACAGTAAGCTGCCGACGGTTCGCTGAAACCTTGGTGAGCGTTTCCATGATCTGAAGAAAAGGATAAACATCGCGGCGATTCCGATAAGCATCAGCCACCCCCATTCGGCCATGATATGGGAAGCATTGATGACGATCCTGGTGAGGAGTGGAAGATTGGTTCCTGCCGATGAGAAAATTTTCTCGAACTGCGGGATGACATAGATCAGGATAATCGTGGTTACGGCAACAGCGACAGTGACGACTGCTGCAGGGTAGATCATCGCCTTCTTGACCTTGGCTTTCAGGCTCTCGGTTTTTTCACGGTAGTCTGCCAGTTTCCGCAGTACCTCTTCGAGAATACCCGCATCCTCACCGACCTTGATCAGGTTGATATAGAGCGTATCGAAATATTTCGGGAAGTGCGTCATACTATCGGAGAGTGTTGAGCCGCTCTCGATCTCTGTGCGCAAGCTGTCGACCATGCGTTTGAACGAGGGATTGTCATGGCTGCCCGCGATGATGCCCAGTCCTTGCACCAGTGGTACACCGGCATCAATCATGGTTGATAACTGGCGCGTGAAAAAAGTGATGTCCCTGCTCTTGATGGGTTTTTCAGAGAGCTTGGTCAGAAGGGTATCTTTCTTGATACTGAGTTTATTAGGGGTAACGTTCTGTTTGCGCAGCTGTGCATTGGCCTGCTTAAGGTCCTTTGCCTGTATTTCGCCCGAAACTTTTTTACCCCGACTATCCCTGCCGTCCCACTTAAAGGTTTTTATTTCAACCGCCTTTGCGGGGGATTGGGAGTCTTTCAGTTGTTTTGCCATGCTCGTTATTAATCCAGGGTGACGCGGTTGATTTCTTCGAGGCTGGTGTATCCTTGTTTGATCTTCTCGAGACCGGAACGACGCAGGTTCCATACACCCTGTGTTTCAGCCAGGTCATCCAGTTCAAGGGTTGTGCCGCCTTCCAGAATCATCTTCTGCATCGCCTCGTTGACTGGCAGTATCTGGAAGATGCCGGTACGACCACTATAGCCTTCGGTACACTTGTCACAGCCGACCGCTTTAAAAAGATTGATGCCCTTTTTGATATCCTCGAGTGAGAAACCCTCCTCGAGAAGAACTTCATCCGGCAGACTTTCTGGTTCCTTGCAGTGAGGGCAGAGGACACGAACGAGACGCTGTGCCATGATCAGCAGGACCGAGGCGGCAATGTTATAAGGTGGCAGCCCCATGTTGGCTAGACGTGTCAGGGTCTGCGGCGCGTCATTGGTATGCAGGGTTGAGAAAACCAGGTGTCCTGTTTGCGCTGCCTTGACGGCAATTTCCGCAGTTTCGATATCACGAATCTCACCCACCATGATGATATCCGGATCCTGGCGGAGGAATGCGCGTAGAGCGCTGGCAAAAGTCAAGCCAACCTTGGGATTGACATTGACCTGGTTGATTCCGGCGAGAGGGATTTCCACCGGATCCTCTGCGGCAGCGATGTTGGTTCCCGGCTTATTGATTCGGTTAAGTGCCGAGTAGAGAGTCACGGTTTTACCACTACCGGTTGGGCCTGTGACCAGGATCATGCCGTACGGACGCCCGATGGCTTCTCTATATAGCTTGTTTTGCTCGTCTGTCATGCCGAGCGTGTCTATATCGAGCTTGGCGGTACTTGGATCGAGGATACGCAGTACGACCTTCTCGCCGTACAGGGTCGGCAACGTATTGACACGAAAATCGATTGACCTGTGTTTTGACAAGTGCAAACGGATGCGACCATCCTGCGGGATGCGCTTTTCCGTGATGTTGAGTCTTGCCATGATTTTCAGACGAGATGAAAGTCGTGCGCCTGTTGTAATTGGCGGCCTGCCGACTTCACGTAAAACACCATCCTGGCGGTATCGAATGCGGTAAAACTTCTCGTACGGCTCGAAGTGAATATCCGATGTTTCGCTGTTGATTGCATCAACGAGGATTTTGTTGATGAAGCGTACGATTGGCGCATCGTCGCTGTAAGAGACCTGCTCTTCTTCATCGCTCTCTGTGTCACCCGTGTCGAATTCGATGTTGTCGAGGTGGGCTGCGTCGAGCGCGTCGAAAGCTGCTTCATCACCTTTGAACAGATCGGAATCGAGAAGCGCCTTCATTGCATCGTCGTCAATCACCACCGGCCTGGTTGAGAGGGCGGTCTTGAAGGAGATCTGTTCTATCGCCTCGAGTGCGGTAGGGTCTGTAATACCAATAAACAGGGTTCTGCCGTGCTGATGCAAAGGCATGACGTGCCGTGAACGGATGAACTCCTCGGGCAGCAGGTTGAGAGGCATATCTTCTTTAATGATGGAGTTCAGATCGAGAAATGGCAGGCTGTAGGCATCTGAGATCAGAAGGCTGAGTCTTCGCGGTGTGAACTCCTCGGAATTGAGTAGCAGGGAGACCTGGGAGCTGTCAGTTTGGTGTGACTCTACGATAAGTTTTTCTGCGCCCTCTTTGCTTATGAGTCCGCGTTTATGCAGATGTTTTACCAGTCCAGTCAGTGCCATGGTTTTTCCTGTACTAAAAAACGGTGGTATCAGAGATTGTTGAGATGCCAGAATCTCTTTACATACCAAGTGTTCAGGTTAATGCATTAACCTACATATTTCCACTGTTAGGAATGTCAAATGAGATAATAAAACAGAAGCTTTGCTGTTGCATCGAGCATTATATATTGTGCTAGACTAATGTTTATGGGGCCGTTGATTTAACAGAGCTTTTGATTGGAGGTGCTCCAAGAGAGAGCTTTTGTTGACTCCAAAGGCGTTGGATGTCCATAATCAACAATGAAAGCGGCTGTGATGCCCATGAGTCATCATGCTGAAACTGAAAAAATTATTGAATTACTTACACAAGAGGTTTATTCAGATGAAAGACGGAAAAAATCAGATCAGGAAAGCGCAAGGTTTTACACTGATCGAGCTGATGATTGTTGTGGCCATTATCGGTATTCTTGCCGCGTTGGCACTGCCCGCTTACCAGGACTACACAAAACGCGCCAAGGTATCAGAGGGAATTCTTGCAGCTTCCACATGTAAAACATCTATCACTGAAAAGGTTCAGGGAGATAATACGTTTCCGGCGGCAGGTACCGTTGGTTGTGAGAAGGGTAGCGCGGCTTCGCCAGTCTCTAATTATGTAGACGAAGTGGACTCCGGTGATGATGGACTGATCATAATAACTTTTAATGCAAATCTTTGTGTTGCTGAAGATGGTGATTGTGAAACAGCTGACCTGACACTCAAAGCTCAAGGGATAGTCAGGAGTAATATCCCAGGTTGGGATTGTGGTGTCCCAGCTCATGGTACCGATGTCGATGCTGCCTTTCTGCCATCATCCTGTCGCCCATAATCTTAGTTGCTAGTTGCTAGTTGCTAGTTGCTAGTTGCTAGTTGCTAGTTGCTAGTTGCTAGTTGCTAGTTGCTAGTTGCTAGTTGCTAGTTGCTAGTTGCTAGTTGATAATGGAAAAGGCAGCCGGTTGGCTGCCTTTTTTTTCCGACCGGAAAGTGAGCTGTCACCTGCGTTGCGTACCTTCTTCCATCATGTATAAGTAGGGGGGCTAACTCTTTGCCTATAGTAATGGTTTAAGTTAGAGTGGATATACTCTATCCATAAGAAAAATGACAATATAGACTTCGTGTAAGGTATGCAGAAATGAGATATCGCACAAAACGGGCAAGGAGGATGGCCGGGTTTACCCTGATCGAGTTGATGATCGTGGTTGCTATTATCGGTATTCTTGTGGTTCTTGCTCTTCCTGTCTACCAGGATTACACGCGGCGTTCAAAGGTTGCAGAGGCGATCCTCTCTGCATCATCCTGCAAAACCTCGGTAACTGAAGCGATCCAATCTAACGGCTCACCGCCGACTGATAATAATGCCGGGTGTGAAAAGGGTTCGGATATCTCGGTGGTTACTCAATATGTCCAGAAAATTGAGACCGATGATGGCACGATTTTGATAACGATTGTCTCCAGCCTGGATGTGGCAAAAGAGGGAGAAAGTGTTGCTGTTCTGGCGATTTCTCCTGTCTACGAAGGCGCTAAGGTGAAAGGGTGGATATGCGGCGCTAGCGGCACGACAGTCAAGCATAACTATCTTCCGTTTAGCTGTCGTCACTAGTAATGGCTGGTTATAAAAGAATATACAACAGGCAGCCAATTGGCTGCCTGTTGTATATTAATGGTGAGTGATTTTGTCCTTTGGGGATTTGCTACAGTTGCATGTCAATGGATAAGTGGATCGAGGCCTTGCTGTGATTCAAGCGTGACCTTCTGGACAAAAACCAGAGACAGCCGTTGCATGCAGTGATCACGGGCGATTGGTTTGGATATGGTTGGAACCTGGTGAACGTGGTTCAGGCTGCTAATTCAACAGCGGGCATATGTCGATCTGTATGACGATATCATTTTTTTTCCGCATGTTCACGGCAACAGTAATATTTTCCATCGACCTCGAATGACATCTCGAGTGGCACGTGCAGACCGCACTTTTCACATGCGACCATTTGCGCTTTCTTCTCCTTGCCCGGCTGCTCGGGTGTCTTGAACTGCAGCAGTCGCAGCCATGATCGAATGAAAAGAACGGCAAGGCCGAAAATGGCGGCCAGAATCAGGATTTTCATGATTACTCTCCATGTGAGCAGGGAATTATTCAGTTTTCCTCGACATTTTAAGCGAGAAATTACTAAATAGTATATTTATCCTATAAAAAATATAAAATATTATTTACTATTATTTATCAATGATCTACAAATTTTTTACTTCTGTTGTTAATTGCAATCTCAACATTTTCTGGTATTTTTTTCTAGTCAGCAGCGGTTTTATGACTATACTCATGCTGCACCGCATTATCCATGCTGTGCAACAGGTGACTACGGGTAACAAATATTGCGTTTCAGCGCATCACTCGTTAGCACTTGCATGATAACCCGAATTTAACCACTAACTGGATAAGCTATGAATCTTCACGAGTATCAATCAAAAGCGCTGTTCCGTGATGCCGGTATACCTGTCCCACAAGGAGAGGTGATTGCCAGTGCGGGGGAAGCGAGGCAAAAGGCCGAATCACTTGGCGGTGAGCGCTGGGTTGTCAAGGCACAGGCGCATACGGGCGGACGCGGCAAGGCCGGTGGTGTTGCCATCGTCGATAGCCTCGAGCAAGTTGAGAGCGAAGCGCAACGCATGCTTGGCATGACACTTGTCACACACCAGACAGGCGCTGACGGCCTGCCGGTAAATGAGCTGTTGATCGAGGAGCCAACCCCGATTGCACGTGAGCTCTATCTCTCTGTTCTTATCGACCGTGGCAGTCGCCGTGTTGCCTTCATGGCATCAAGTGCCGGCGGCATGAATATTGAAGAGGTTGCTGCCGAGACTCCCGAGAAGATTATTACTATCCAGGTTAATCCTGTTGCAGGTTTACAGCCTTACCAGTGCCGTCGTGTTGCTTTTGCGCTTGAGCTTGAAGGTACACAGATTAGAGAACTGCAGGCGATTATGACAAATCTCTACAACGTGGTTCTGGACAACGATGCCAGCCTGGTCGAGATTAACCCGCTGGTGACTACCAGCGAAGGTAACCTGGTTGCGCTCGATGCCAAGATTAACCTGGACAGCAATGCGCTCTACCGTCATCCGAACCTGGTTGCGATGCGTGACCTGAGCCAGGAAGACGAGCGCGAGGCAGCGGCGGCAGAACATGAACTCAATTACATCAGCCTTGATGGCAGCATAGGCTGCATGGTGAATGGCGCTGGTCTGGCAATGGCAACCATGGACCTGGTCAAATTGCATGGCGGTGAGCCGGCTAACTTTCTGGATGTTGGCGGTGGCGCGACCGCAGAACGTGTTGCCGAAGCGTTCAAACTGATTCTCTCTGATGACCAGGTACAAGCCGTGCTGGTCAATATTTTTGGCGGTATCGTACGCTGTGACCTGATTGCCGAAGGCATTATCAAGGCGGTCAACGAGGTGGGTGTCGATGTTCCTGTCGTGGTTCGTCTCGAAGGAACCAATGCACCGCAGGGACTCGAGATGCTCGACAAGAGCGGTCTTAACCTTGCGACAGCCGGCGGCCTGACCGAGGCGGCTAAAAAAGTGATTGAACTGGCCTCGGCCTGAACACCTGGAGAGCATCAATGAGTATTCTGATTAACAAAGAGACAAAAGTGATCTGCCAGGGCTTCACCGGAAAGCAGGGCACATTTCATTCAGAGCAGGCAATTGCCTACGGCACCAACATGGTCGGTGGCGTAACACCGGGCAAGGGTGGTCAGGAGCATCTTGGCCTGCCGGTTTTCAACACGGTACATGATGCGGTCGAAGCGACAGGGGCAGACGCCACCATGATCTACGTGCCGCCTCCCTTTGCTGCCGATGCAATTCTCGAAGCGGCAAATGCGGGTATCAAGGTGATCGCATGTATCACGGAAGGTATTCCTGTTCTGGATATGCTCAAGGTCAAGGCGGCACTGGCATCCACGGATGCATACCTGATCGGCCCAAACTGTCCGGGCATCATTACCCCGGGTGCCTGCAAGATCGGCATCATGCCGGGTAACATCCACCAGCAGGGCAAGATCGGAATCGTTTCACGTTCGGGCACCCTGACCTACGAGGCAGTGCACCAGACAACCAATGCGGGACTGGGGCAAAGTACCTGTGTCGGTATTGGTGGCGATCCTATCCACGGCATGAACTTTATCGACTGTCTGGAACTGTTCCAGCAGGATCCACAGACAGAAGGGATCGTCATGGTTGGTGAAATTGGCGGTTCTGCAGAGGAAGAGACTGCGGCCTATATCGAGGCCAATGTGACCAAGCCTGTTGTTGCCTATATTGCCGGTGTCACTGCGCCTGCAGGCAAACGTATGGGGCATGCCGGAGCGATCATCAGCGGCGGTGCCGGTACAGCTGAAGGCAAGTTCGCAGCTCTCGAGGCGGCTGGCGTTACAACGGTCCCTTCACCTGCTGAAATTGGCGAGAAAATGGCATCCTTGTTGGCCTAATCCCGCAGCATTTCGCATTCAAAGACTGGTATGATCAGCATTAAAGAGCTGTTGGTCATGCCAGTTTTTGTTTTTGGTGTGGCTCGTCAGTATGAAATACCAGGGTAAAAGAAAAGTTACGGGGTAATCATGGCATTGCGAGTTGTCTTAGCACAGGTCAACCTGTTGGTCGGTGATATAGAGGGGAATGCCAGGCAGGTTATCAGGTTGGCATCGCGTGCACGTGATGAGCAGCAGGCTGACCTCATTGTGTTTCCGGAACTGACGCTGACCAGTTATCCTCCTGAAGATCTGCTGTTGCGTCCCGAGTGCCCGGAAAGGGTAGAGGATGCGCTGTCTGAAATCATGTTGTCCGTTTCCGGTATCACAGTGGTCATTGGCTATCCGCGTTCGACTGAAACCGGTATGTACAACATGGCCGGCGTGTTTCGCGATGGCGAACTGCTTGGTGAGTACAGCAAATGGCTGCTGCCCAACTACAGCGTATTTGATGAGAAACGCTATTTTAGTGAAGGCGACAAGGCGCTGGTTGTCGATGTTGAGGGTGTGCCTGTCGGCATTACCATCTGCGAGGATTCGTGGTTTTCAGAGCCAACTGCTGCAGTTGCTACGGCAGGTGCGAAACTTGTTCTCAATCTCAATGCATCTCCCTTCCACACCGGAAAACCTGTCGAGCGTGAAGAGCTGGTAGGTAAGCGCTCGTCAGAGAATGGTGTGCCCATTGTTTACTGCAACCTTGTCGGTGGACAGGATGAGTTGGTGTTTGACGGTGGTTCATTTGTTACCGATGCTGCAGGCAGTGTGTGCGCACGTGCCCCATTTTTTGTCGAGTCGGAAGAGCTCATCATCTTCAATGAGGAAGATGGGGTGCTGGAGCCGGAACACTCTGAAGTGACTCCCCATGCGGATGAGGAAGTTGAGGTTTACCAGGCGCTGGTGCTCGGTGTTCGCGACTATGTTAACAAGAACGGTTTTCAAGGTGCGGTGCTGGGATTATCGGGCGGAATTGATTCTGCACTGACGCTGGCAATCGCAGTTGATGCGCTGGGTAACGAGCGTGTTGAGGTCGTACTGATGCCGTCACGCTATACGGCGGACATGAGTAACGAGGATGCGGCGATCCAGGCTGACAAGATGGGCGTACTCTACCGGGTGATCCCGGTTGAACCGGCGTTCAGGGCGTTTCTCGGTATGCTTGAAGGTGAGTTTGCAGGCCTGCCTGAAGATACCACTGAGGAAAATATCCAGGCACGCTGCCGCGGTATCATTCTTATGGCCCTGAGTAACAAGACAGGTAAAATGCTTCTGACTACTGGTAATAAAAGCGAAATGTCTGTTGGTTATGCCACGCTCTACGGTGACATGGCAGGCGGATTCGCGCCGATCAAGGATGTGCCGAAAACACTGGTCTACCGACTCGCAGAATATCGTAACCAGGAAGAAGAGGTGATTCCGAGGCGTGTTATCGAAAGGCCGCCGTCGGCTGAGTTGAGGCCTGACCAGGTTGATACAGACAGCCTGCCTGACTACGAGGTTCTCGACTCGATTTTATGGCATTATGTAGTGCTTGATCACGGCGTAGAACAGATCGTTGCCGACGGTCACGATGAAGAGACGGTTCGTCGCATTACCGGCATGGTCGACAGGAATGAATACAAACGGCGTCAGGCTCCTCCGGGGGTCAGGATTACACGACGTGCATTTGGCCGTGACCGCCGTTACCCGATAACCAACGGATTCTAGAAAGAGGTTCGCTTAAGGAGCGGAGACAGATAATGAAAAAAGTAGATGCAATCATCAAGCCATTCAAACTCGACGATGTACGCGAAGCCCTGTCAGATATTGGCATAACCGGCATGACTGCCACTGAGGTCAAGGGATTTGGTCGTCAAAAGGGACATACCGAACTCTACCGTGGCGCTGAGTACGTGGTTGATTTTCTGCCCAAGGTAAAAATTGAACTGGTGGTGGCAGAAGAGCAGGTCGATCAGTGTATCGAAGCGATTACCAATGCGTCGCGCACAGGCAAAATCGGTGACGGCAAGATTTTTGTCAGCCCGATTGAGCAGGTCGTGCGTATCAGAACCGGTGAGACCGGCAAGGAAGCGATTTAGGCTTTCTGCAGCCAGCAGCCAGCAGCCAGCAGCCAGCAGCCAGCAGCCAGCTTACTGTTGCGTCATACGACCGCCATCAACAGCAATAATCTGTCCGGTAATATAATCTGCTTCCGTAACCAGGAAGCGGATAGTGCTGGCGATGTCATCGGGGCTACCGGGGCGTTGCAGTGCTGTGCGTGACAGCATTCGGGTCTTCTCTTCATCAGCGAGGCCGTGTTCGGGCCACAGGATAATTCCGGGTGCGACACCGTTGACGCGCACATAGGGCCCCAGTTCACGCGCAAGTACCTTCACCATCATCGCGTTGGCTGCTTTAGCCATTGAGTAAACCGCGAAATCCTTTTTCGGACGGCAGCCGTGAACATCGACCATATTAACAATTGAGCCATTTGACTCTGTCAGCCAGGGAGCGGCGGCCTGGGCAAGAAAAAAGGGTGCTTTCATATTTGTGCCGACAAGATCTTCCCACTGTTCCGCTTCCACGTGCCCCATTTTTGTTGCATAGAAACTTGAAGCGTTATTAATCAGTGCATCGAGACGCTGGTTGAAGGCAGCTGCCTGCTCAACCAGGTTTGGAATGATTCCTTCCTCGAGTAAATCACCTTGAAGCATGGTCGCTGAGCGCTCACGCAGTGAGTTGAGTGCAGCGGCCAGTTTTGCTGCGTTGTCAGATGAATTGCGGTAATGAATCACTATGTCATAACCGGCAGCATGCAGCAGGCGTGCGGTGGCGGCGCCAAGTCTGGTGGCACCACCTGTAATCAGGGCTGTTTTTCTTGTCTGTTCCACTGCAATTGCCTCGCTGAGTCTATTGGCAGAAATAGTTGCTGCCTAATTTGCTACACTCGTTTTATTGAATAACGTATTTCATTATTACGCGCTATGCACATAAAGTCACTGCCACAGCCCGGCGACGAAGAATCAGTTCTCAGTCAACATTTGCAAGCCGCCATTTGCGATGAAATTGAAGTGGCCGGTGGCAAAATCGGCTTTGATCGTTACATGGAGATGGCTCTCTATTACCCGGGGCTCGGTTATTACGCCGGTGGGCAGCAGAAGTTTGGTTCACAGGGTGATTTTGTTACAGCGCCAGAGGTGTCGTCACTCTATGGACAAGCACTTGCACGCCAGGTTGCCGAACTGTTGCAGCAACTCGACAAGGGTTGTGTGATTGAATTCGGCGCCGGCTCGGGAAAGTTGGCAGTTGACCTGGTGACACAGCTGGAAGCGGATGATGCTCTTCCGCAAAGCTATACGATCATTGAGCTGAGTGCTGAACTCAGGCACAGGCAGCAGCAGACAATTCGTGAGTCGATCCCGCAGCACGAGTCACTGTTTCACTGGCTTGATCACTTGCCGGAGAGCCACGTCGAGGCAGTCATTATCGCCAACGAGGTGCTTGATGCAATGCCGGTGCATCGTTTTCGTCACACTGCCGGCAGATTTGAAGAGCTGTTGGTCGGCTGCAGGGAAGGGCGCTCCGTCACCAGTTGGGGACGCTGTTCGGTAGTACTCACAGACGCAATTACGGCGCTCTCCGTCGATTTTGACGAGGGTTATGAATCGGAGATCAACCTGCGCTTGCGTCCCTGGATTCATGCCCTCTCCGATCTTCTCGGGCGTGGCGCAGTCCTACTGGTCGATTATGGTTACGCGCGGAGTGACTACTATCATCCCGACCGTTATTCTGGCACCCTGATGTGCCACTACCGGCACATAGCACATGATGATGCACTCTTGTGGCCAGGGCTACAGGATATTACTTCACATGTTGATTTTACCGCGGTTGCCGAAGCGGCCTCTGCAGTGGACCTCGATGTACACGGCTACACCAGCCAGGGCAATTTCCTGATTGGCTGTGGTATTGATGAGTTGATCGCCGAGTCAGGGCAAGGGCTCAATATGACCGACTCGTATAGCCAGGCAGGGGCGGTTAAGCGCCTGATGTTACCCACCGAGATGGGAGAGGTATTCAAGGTGATGGCCCTGGGCCGGGGGATCGAGCAGCCCTTGCGAGGATTTGGTTTCAGGGACTTAACCGGCAGCCTGTAGGAACGCCACCAGGGCGGCGCTCCTGCAGGTTGTTTGATCAGTTTTCGTCGAGACCGAAGTAGTCCCAGATGCTGCGCAGCAGACTCTTTTCACCTTCCTTGTACTCATCAGAGGCAAAGTTGGCTTCGTTAAGCGCCAAAACACGGCGTGTATCTTCAGCCAGTTTCGGTAGTTCCATCTTGTCGTAGGCCTGCGCCATGATTTCCAGGGCATCCTTGACAGAAGGCGTGCGCTGATAATTCTGAACGACATAGATTCCACGGTTGGCGGCTGCAAGGTAGGCTCCGCGATCCAGGTAGTATTGAGCAACATGGACTTCGTGGCGTGCAATTGAGTTGTGCAGGAAGATCGCACGCTGCTTGGCATCTTTGGCATAACGGCTTGCAGGGTAGCGTTCTACAACTTCACGGAAAGCATCATAGGCTGCCTGGAACGTTTCCGGATCACGCTGTGATGAATCGGTTGGTATAAAACGGTCCAGCAGGCCAAGATTGCGGTTGAGGTTAACCACGCCCTTCATGTAGTAAGCATATGCGACCTGGGGGTGCTCCGGGTGCAGACGAATGAAACGGTCTAGTGCATCAATAGCCGAGTCCGCTTCATCATACTTGTAGTAGGCAAACGCAATGTCGAGTTGAGCTTGTGCTGCCTGGTGACCGTACGGGTAACTTGCCTCAAGTAACTCGTAATACTTGATCGCGTCTTCGTAGTCGCCTTCAGCCAGGGCACCAGATGCTTCGGTATAAAACCGGTCGGCAGACCAGTTCCTGGTTTTATCATCATTTTTCTTGTTTGATGCGCAACCCGCCAGCAGGATTGCAGCGAGCAAGATGTAGAGGAAGTGCCGCCCCATCTGAGATTAATTCCTGTAATATTCGCCGAATGGACGAAAGTATAACGGATTTGACGTTGGAAGCGACAGAATCTGATCAATCTGAACCGGATTATCTGCAGGCAGTGGTCGATTTGCAGCTCTCGGGCAGCCGTCTCGACCAGGCTTTGGTGGCTCTTTTTCCCGATTATTCACGCAGCAGACTACAATCCTGGGTGAAATCGGGGCGTGTTCGCCTGAATGGCGAGGCTGCCAGAAACAAGGATAAGGTCAAAAACGGTGATGTGATTCTTCTCGATGCTGAAGAGGAGAAAGTGACCTATGTCCGCGCTGAAGAGATCGCGCTCGATATTGTCTATGAAGATGAGCACCTGATCGTGGTCAATAAGCCTGCAGGGCTTGTTGTGCACCCGGCTGCCGGGAATCCGGCCGGAACCATGCAAAATGGCCTGCTGTATCATGCGCCGGAACTGGAGAAGCTGCCGAGGGCAGGCATTGTTCACCGGCTCGACAAGGAGACCTCCGGTCTGCTGGTGGTGGCACGCAGCCTGAAGGCGCACAAACGCCTGGTTGAACTGCTGCAGGCGCGTGATATTCATCGCGAATACCGAACCATCGTCAACGGCGTGCTGATTACCGGCGGCCATATCGATGCGCCGGTCGGGCGTCATCCGACCCAACGCGTCAAGATGGCTGTCGTGCCATCCGGCAAAGAGGCGCAGACCGATTACCGCGTCTTGGAGAAATTTCCTGCGCACACACTGCTGCAGGTCAAATTGCACTCGGGCAGAACGCACCAGATACGCGTCCACATGGCACACATTCGTCACCCGGTGGTAGGAGATCCTGTTTACGGTGGGCGTTTGCGCCTTCCTGCAGGTGCCACTGAACCTCTCAAGGAGGCGTTGAGGCATTTCAAACGCCAGGCACTACACGCTTTCAAACTGGGTTTTGATCATCCACACACTGGCGAATATGTCGAATGGCAGGCCGAGATGCCTGATGACATGCTGAATCTGCTCGAGACACTGCGCGAAGACGCCAATGCCTGATCGTATCGTCAGGCGTGACGGAATGCACTGGATTGAACCCGATTGGCCGGCGCCAGCGAACATCAAGGCTATTTCCACTATGCGTCAAGGCGGCATCAGCAGTGAGCCATGGGCGAGCCTTAACCTGGGTGATTATGTCGGGGATGATTCACAACATGTTGCACATAACCGTGCGGAACTGGTTCGTGCCGCAGGTGTGCCAGCTGAACCGCACTGGCTCAGGCAGGTGCATGGCTGCGATGTGGTTGAGACGCAGCACGTTCAGGGCGGGTGTGATGCCGATGCAGCCTGTTCATTTCAAAGCGGTGAGGTGTGCGTGGTGATGACGGCCGACTGCCTGCCGGTACTGATCTGTGACCGCAGTGGCACTATGGTCGCAGCAGTGCACGCGGGCTGGCGTGGTCTGTGCGACGGTGTGCTCGAAGCTGCAATCGCCAAACTGGAAACGTCTGCCGGGAACCTCGTTGGATGGCTTGGCCCTGCCATCAGCCAGCAAGCTTTCGAGGTTGGTGAGGAGGTACGCGATGCCTTTATTGCCAGGGAGAGTCGTGCGCAAGAGGCATTTATACGAAACCGGCAGGGGCGCTGGATGGCGGATATCTACCTGCTGGCACGTCAACGGCTGGAAAATGCAGGAGTTATGCATGTGTTTGGCGGTAACTATTGTACTTTCACTGAAGAGGGTGACTTCTTTTCATACCGGCGCGACGGCATCACCGGGCGCATGGCCAGCATGATCTGGATTGCCCCATGAGCACACTTGCCTGGCTGTTGCTCGCTGTATCAACGATCGTTGTACTGTTTCACTTTGTGATGCCTGCTTATAACGGTGCAGACTGGGGGGCGCCGTTTCTCAACCGACTGGATGGCCTCAACCGTCTCTTCTGTCGATTTCTCCATCGGCTTCCTGCAGACAATTTCGACTTGCCTGAGAGTGGACCCGCAATCGTGGCTTCCAACCATGTCTCCGGACTTGATTCCCTGTTATTGCTTGCAGCCTCGCCAAGGCCCTTGCGTTTCATGATTGCACGTGAGCAATACGAACGCTTTGGTATGCGGTGGCTGTTCCATGCGCTTGGTGCGATCCCGGTCGATCGCAGTGGCAGACCCGAAAAGGCGATGCGCGAGGCTGTCAATGCATTGAAAGCGGGGGAGGTCATCGCAATATTCCCGCATGGGAAAATCCATCTTCCCGGTGATCCTCCGCGGAAACTGAAAGGCGGTGCCGCGAGACTGTCAGCCATATCCCAATGCCCGGTTCATGCACTCATGATCGAAGGTATACGCCTGAAGGGAGTTGTCGTTGCCTCGGTTTTTGTTCCTTCGCGCGCCACGGTAAAAGAGGTCGCTGTGCTCTATCCGGAAGATGGCGCGCATGCTCTTCATGAGCAACTTGAGAAGATCTACACTTGAAGCGTTGATTCCACGGCGAATGTCCCAATATAAAAGGCAACAGATTACTATTTTTTAAGTGAGTTGCACCCATGCGAATGGACAAATTGACCAACAAGTTTCAACTGGCGCTGGCCGATGCCCAGAGCCTGGCTGTCGGGCGGGATCACCAGTTTATTGAGCCTTTTCACCTTCTGGTTGCTTTACTGGATCAGGAAGGTGGCAGTACACGCCACCTGCTTTCGAGTGCTGACGTCAACGTTAACCAGCTGCGTTCCCGTCTTGGTGAGATGCTTGAGCGTCTGCCGAGTGTCGAGGGGCATGCGGGAGACGTGACGGTTTCAAATGATCTCGGTCGCTTGCTCAATCAGACCGACAAGCTGGCACAGAAGCGCAATGACCAGTACATCTCCAGCGAACTTTTCCTGCTTGCTGCAATTGAGGACAAGGGCGAGGTTGGCAAGGCATTGCGTGATGCAGGTGCGGCCAAAGGCAGTATTGAGAAGTCTATCGATTCGGTACGCGGTGGTGATGCCGTGAATGACCCGAATGCCGAAGACCAGAGACAGGCGCTTGAGAAATACACGATTGATATGACCGAGCGTGCCGAACAGGGCAAGCTTGATCCTGTTATCGGGCGTGACGAGGAGATTCGACGCTCAATCCAGGTACTGCAGCGTCGTACCAAGAACAACCCTGTGCTGATCGGTGAACCGGGTGTCGGTAAAACCGCGATTGTTGAAGGATTGGCGCAGCGTATCGTCAACGGTGAGGTGCCCGAGGGTATCAAGGGCAAGCGTTTGCTGTCACTTGATCTCGGCGCACTGCTTGCAGGTGCCAAGTTCCGCGGTGATTTTGAGGAGCGACTTAAGGCGCTGCTCAATGACGTTGCCAAGTCCGAGGGCAATATCATTCTTTTCATCGATGAGATTCACACTATGGTTGGTGCGGGTAAGGCGGAAGGTGCGATGGATGCCGGAAATATGCTCAAGCCTGCACTGGCGCGCGGTGAGCTGCACTGTATTGGTGCCACTACGCTGGATGAGTACCGCAAGTATGTCGAGAAGGACGCTGCACTTGAGCGTCGTTTCCAGAAAGTTCTGGTCGATGAGCCGAGTGTCGAAGATACCATCGCAATTCTGCGAGGACTCAAGGAGCGCTACGAAGTGCATCACCGTGTCGAGATTACTGATCCGGCGATTGTTGCGGCTGCAACCCTGTCGACACGTTACATCACTGACCGTCAGCAGCCAGACAAGGCGATCGATCTGATCGATGAGGCGGCGTCAAGAATTCGCATGGAGATCGATTCCAAGCCCGAGTTGATGGATCGTCTCGAACGTCGCCTGATTCAGCTCAAGATAGAGCGCGAGGCACTCAAAAAAGAATCGGATGGCGCATCGAAAAAGCGTCTCAAGGTTCTTGAAGAGCAGATTGCCGAGTTGGAGAGCGAGTTCTCCGACCTCGATGAAATATGGAAGGCGGAAAAGGCCGCTGTGCAGGGTACTGCACATATCAAGGAGGCGCTTGAACAGGCGCGAATCGAATTTGAAACCGCTAACCGCGCAGGCGACCTGCAGCGTATGTCGGAGCTCCAGTATGGACGCATTCCCGAGCTCGAGAATCAACTCTCGCAGGCGGCGGAAGCAGAAGCCGGGCAGCAGGAGACACAGCTGTTGCGCAGCAATGTTACCGAGGAGGAGATTGCCGAGGTGGTGTCGCGCTGGACCGGAATTCCTGTCAGCAAGATGCTTGAGGGTGAGCGTGACAAGCTGCTGCAGATGGAGCAGCAGTTGGGCAAGCGTGTGATCGGCCAGGGTGAGGCGGTCGGTGCGGTTTCCGATGCGATTCGCCGCTCGCGTGCCGGGCTTTCCGATCCGAATCAGCCGAATGGCTCATTCCTTTTTCTTGGTCCGACCGGTGTCGGTAAGACCGAGCTGTGTAAATCGCTTGCAGAGTTCCTTTTCGATACTGAAGAGGCGATGGTTCGCATCGACATGTCGGAGTTCATGGAGAAGCATTCGGTCGCACGTTTGATCGGCGCACCTCCTGGCTATGTCGGTTACGAGGAGGGCGGTTACCTGACCGAGGCCGTGCGTCGCAGGCCCTATTCCGTGATCCTGCTCGACGAGGTCGAGAAGGCCCACCCGGATGTCTTCAATGTACTGTTGCAGGTGCTTGATGACGGTCGCCTGACGGATGGTCAGGGTCGTACGGTCGATTTCCGCAATACGGTGATCGTTATGACCTCCAACCTGGGTTCTGACCTGATTCAGCAGATGGCCGGTGAAGAGAACTACGAGTCGATGAAAAACGGCGTGATGGAAGTCGTGGGTGGTCATTTCCGTCCCGAGTTCATCAACCGTCTCGACGAGATCGTGGTCTTTCACCCACTCGGTCGCGAGCAGATTCGTGCCATTACGGATATCCAGATCAGCTATCTCAGGGAGCGTCTTGCTGCTCGCGACATCACGCTGAATGTATCAGATGCAGTGCTTGACCATCTTGGTGAGGCGGGATTCGATCCTGTCTACGGAGCGCGTCCACTCAAGCGTGCCATCAGGCAGCAGCTTGAGAACCGCTTGGCGCAGGAGATCTTGTCAGGACGGTTCGGTCCGGATTCGACAGTCCACGCAGAACTCTCTGGCGGCGACGTAATTTTCAATTAAATATTGAGCTCAGGAGACGTCCGGCAGGTTGAAAACCCGCCGGGCGTTTTCCGTTGTATAGCGCTCGACTTCTTCCGCTGATTCGCCACGCAGCTTGGCAAGAGTATCCCGTACTTCCGGCAGGTATGCAGGGCTGTTGCGTTCTCCATGATGATTGAAGCCGGTCATGTCGGGGGCGTCTGTTTCAAGCACGATGGCTTCACTGGAAATCTGGCTGGCGAGCGTGTGCAGCCTGCGTGAGTGTGGGTAGGTCAGCATGCCGCCAAAGCCGAGGCAGAATCCGAGAGACTGGTAGTGTTCCGCCTGTTGCAATGAGCCGTTGAAAGCGTGCACCGTACCGCCGCGCACATGTGTCTCCTTTAGCAGGTGAATCATCTCGTCATGCGCTTTCCTGACGTGCAGAATCACGGGAAGATCCATTTCTGCAGCAATTTCGAGCTCCTGTTGTAGCAGCTTCATCTGGTGATTTCTGTCTGGATCGGAGAGGGCAAAATCGAGGCCGATTTCACCAACTGCGATAACTTCCCCGTGTTCGACAAGCAGTTCCCTGAGCTTGCCAATATCTGGTGCCTGGTGCTGCTCCATAAAGTAGGGGTGCAGGCCGAGGGCTGCGTGCAGAAAAGGGTGTTTATGGCACAGGAGTAACGTGCGCCGCCAGCTATCCGCTGTTGTTCCCGGAATGACCAGGTCTGTTACACCGGCGTTGGCGGACCCCGCCAGTACAGCATCACGGTCGCGATCAAACTCTTCAAAATCAAGATGACAATGGCTATCGATCATCTCTCCATTCTGAGTGCTGGCAGGAGTAATTGAAAGAAATTCCTGCTACTGTCGGTCTGATACCAGGTAACAGAATGATTCAGTGAGCGTTTGTTCAGTGAATCCTGACCAGGGAGAAATGATATGCGACATGAGAACAGGCAGTTTGAATATGATGGAAAACAGATTAACCTGGCCCTGAGTAAAAGGGCGATCAGGCAGTTGCAGCAAAGGGAAGAGAGCCTGCATGTCAACATGGAGCTGCTGTTCTCATGCCTGCTGCGTAAACGCGTGCTATTCAGCGATGAGCGCCCATCGGAAGCTGATACTTCTCTGGGTGATGTCGATAAACTCGCACTCTATTTTACCCCGCGGATGACAAAGGCATGTCATGTAAGCGACCTCTACGGTCCACCTGATTCGGCCGCCTTCCCGTTACAACATACCAGGCGTTTCCTACCCGGATGGCTTGAAATCGAGTATCATCCGCGTGACGGCTGGAAGGGTGCTTTCGGCTATGCTGGTGGGCATTGAAAAATTAACAGCGTGCCTCAATATTTTAATGTCAGAAAATGATTTCAGAGAATAAGCCTGATGAGTAAAGAGAACAGTTGTTGCCAGCCATCCGATACCGCAGGGGACGAGCGCAAGGCTTTCGATAGTGATGATGCCCACAAGCAGACGGTACGAAGCGTCTATGGATCGGTAGCGCGAGCTGATGATGCCGGTGGATGTTGCGGCATCGAATCGAGTTGTTGTGGTGTCAGTGATGATATTTCGATTAATACTCTGATTTCCACTCGTCTTGGTTACAGTCAGTCAGAACGCGACCTGGTTCCAGAGGGAGCTGACATGGGTCTCGGTTGTGGCAACCCTAAAGCGATTGCTGCACTTCAGCCTGGAGAGGTTGTGATTGACCTTGGAGCTGGTGGTGGCTTTGACTGTTTCCTCGCCGCCAACGAAGTAGGCGAGGAAGGCCGGGTGATTGGTGTCGACATGACGCCTGACATGCTTTCCAAGGCACGAAATAATGCACTAAAGGGAAAATACACCAATGTGGAATTCCGTCTCGGTGAAATCGAGTATCTACCGATTGCTGATGCATCTGCCGATGTGATTATTTCCAACTGCGTGGTTAATCTCTCATCTGACAAGCCACAGGTTTTTCGTGATGCTTTCCGCGTGCTGAAGGCTGGCGGCCGGCTGGCCATCTCCGATGTTGTTGCTACTGTCGAACTGCCGCCCGAGATGCGTAACGATGCCGGGTTGATTGCCGGTTGCATGGGCAACGCCTCCCTGGTCGCGGACCTGGAAGAGATGATGAACGATGCGGGTTTCGAACAGGTACGTATTCATCCAAAGGACGAGTCGAAAGAGTTCATCAAGGACTGGGCCCCGGGCCATAATGTGACCGACTACGTTGTCTCTGCAACCATAGAGGCGGTTAAACCTGCATAGCTTTACTGGCTAAATGGCTACCGGTGCCTTGATATGCGGGTGGCACTGGTAGTCGACCACTTCGAAGTCATCAAAACTGAATTCAAACAGGTCTGTTATATCCGCATTGATGCGCATGCTCGGTAGTGTGTAAGGCGTGCGTGAGAGTTGCTCGTCAGTCTGTTCGAGATGATTCAGGTAGAGATGCGCATCACCGAATGTGTGAACGAAATCACCAGCCTCCAGCCCGCACACCTGTGCCATCATCATGGTCAGCAACGCATAGGATGCAATGTTGAAGGGTACTCCCAGGAAGATATCGGCACTGCGCTGGTAGAGCTGGCAGGAGAGTTTGCCGTCAGCAACGTAAAACTGGAAAAAGGCGTGGCAGGGTGCCAGTGCCATCTTGTCCAGTTCACCGACATTCCATGCTGAAACAATAATGCGGCGAGAATCCGGGTTGGTTTTGATCTGCTCGATGACCTGTGAGATCTGGTCAATATGCCTGCCGTCAGGCGTCGGCCATGAGCGCCACTGGTAGCCATAGACAGGACCAAGATCGCCTTTTTCATCCGCCCACTCATCCCAGATGGAGACGCCATTCTCTTTCAGGTAACGGGTGTTGGTGTCGCCCTGCAGAAACCACAGCAGCTCGTGAATGATAGAGCGCAGGTGCAGTTTCTTGGTGGTGACCATCGGAAAACCGTCGGCAAGGTTGAAGCGCATCTGGTGTCCAAAACGCGACAGGGTACCAGTACCGGTACGGTCTTCTTTGCGGGTGCCTTCATCGCGCACGAGGCGCATCAGGTCACGATACTGTTGCACTGGGGGTCTCCATATTTTTATAGGTGATCAGCAGTAACAGGGCGCCGCCAATTATCATCGGTAGAGAGAGTAGCATACCCATGGTGAACCAGTTACCGAACAGGTAACCGATATGTGCATCCGGCATGCGCACAAACTCGACCGAAAAACGGAACAGGCCATAGAAGATCAGGAACAGGGCCGAGACAGCCATGACAGCTCTCTGTTTGGCTGAATAGAACCACAGGATCAGGAACAGAACGACGCCCTCGAGTCCTGCCTCGTAAAGTTGAGAAGCGTGTACCGGCGCAGACATGCCTGCATCCGATACGCCAACGCGTTGGCACAGCTCGTAAGATCTTTCGCAGGGAACTTTCATGCCGACTGCAAGTGTTGTCGGGCCACCCCATAGTTCGGCATTGATAAAATTGGCAATGCGACCGGTCAGCAGTCCAATGGGCACCAGCGGGGCGATAAAATCAGTCACTGCAAAAAAGCGCCGCGAGGTTTTTTTCGCATACAGCCACATCGCAAACATGACGCCGAGCAGACCGCCATGAAATGCCATGCCGCCTTCCCAGATGCGCAATACGCGTAGTGGATCGGCGAGTGTTTCATCAAACGAGTAGAACAGAATATAGCCAAGCCTGCCGCCGAGAATCACGCCGAGCGCAGCGTTGAATATCAGGTCCTCTATCTCTGCAACTCGCCAGCCGCAAGCAGGCTGAGTGCGGGCGCGATAGCGTGCCAGCCACCAGGCGGCAACGAATCCGACCAGGTACATGATGCCGTACCAGTGAATTTTAAGTGATCCGATTGAGAGCAGGACCGGGTCGAGATCTGGGTATGTCAGCATTGTGGATAGGGGTTATCTGTTTGGCGACAGTTTAGCATTAGTCGTTGGTCATTAGTCACTAGTCGTTAGCCGGGGATCAAGTCAGCACGTTACAAGCAGGCAGAATGAGCGGGCTTACCTCGTCGTTGTTGCGAGGTGCGATCAGCTTGCAACAAAAAAGGCGACCGAGGCCGCCTTTTTCAGATTGCTCTGCCTGGGCAGATCAATAACCACCCTTACGTGCAATGTAAGGCAGACCCGCAAGACGGTTGCCCTGCTTGCTGGGTGCGCCCGGGAACAGGACGTAGAGGTCCTTGCTGCCGATTTTCTTACCCCAGACCTTGCTCATGCCCTTGACGATCATGCGCTCCATCGGCTGGCTCTGGTTGTTATTGAAGTACTCGTCACGCAGGTTGTTGAGTACATCGATATGTTCCTGGGTCAGCTCGGCCATGGTGTCATCAGCTGCTGCAAGTTCACGTGCAACGTCTTCGCTCCATGCGTTTGGATCTGTCAGATTTCCGTTAGCGTCTGTATCAAGTGCCATGCTTCTACTCCTGTTCTTGTCAAAATAGTCTTGTAAATTGTGTGCTGATTTTACGAAAAGTCCTTATTAGCTGGCAACTAGCCTCTTTGGGATAGATGTTGTGCATTTATTACTTTTCATCATCCATTTTTGTGACAGCCTCTATTCCCTTGTGCGGAATAAAGATGCCAAATCCCATGTGCCTGCCGGAGCCGAGTCCGACTTCCTGCAGCTTGAGGGTTTCCTCGGTCAACAGCTCTGCCAGCATCAGGCTGCGGCTCTCGATCGGACCGTCCGGTGTATAGACGCTGACGTTCTTGCCGCACATCGCCTTCTTGATACGGATATCGTGCTGTTTCAATTCATCGGCGATGCGCTGCAGAAAATCCATTTCACTCTCATCTGCGTGGCTCTGCACGTAGCGTGAGAAGATTGTTCCCTGCTTGCTCAGCGGACGTTCTTTTGCCTTGCCGAGTGTGATTTCACAGCCGCCCAGGTTGAGCTGCGCGCCGCTGAGTTTCTCTTCAGTCGCGCTTGCATGTTCACGCGGTACGCGCAGGGTGAGCCTGGTTCTGCGCGAGATGATGAGGCGGTTCTCAGTGTTGAAGTCGGGTCTCTCCCAGCCGTTTTGCGAGCCGGCAACATGAATCGTGTGTACCCCGAAGCGTCCATCCTCGAGTATCTCGGGCACAATCGAGGTGATCGCTGTAGAGAGTGCCCAGGCGTGGTCGACCGGAATTTCGCGTCCACGAATCTCGAACAGGAGATCGAGGATGCTATCCGGTACCTTCTCGTGAATTTTTTCGTCTTCTTCCCAGAACATCTCTGTTACCTAGTGTGGCAGTGAGGCCTGGATCGCGTCACGGTCGATCCACCAGTCATCCTGTGCCAGGACATCGATGACATTGCGCAGGCGTACCAGGAATTTGTCAGGGTCGTTGAGTTCGAGCTTCTCGATCCAGAAGGCAAACTGCTCCTCGTTGCCTACCTGCGAGTGGCGCCGTGCGACCTGCCCCAGCATCTGATTGGAGAAGAAGGTGAGGCGCTCTTTCTCAGTGCCTTCCTCGGCGCGTACATCGGCAAGGAACAGGGCTGTCGCTGCAGCAACTGCAGCACCGTCGGCATCGTCCGGTGTGTCGTCAACGATGTGGCTCAGCAGGTGTACGCTGATCTCGGGGTCCATCGGGAATGTCACGCCCAGCCAGGCACCATTGCCGAGTGCAACGAGCGAATCGGGCTGGTCACACTGGTAGAGAATGTCGCAAGCATCTGCTGCCTCTTCCCATGCTTGTGCTTCTGCGTAGATATCGAATGCGGTACGTCCCAGCGGCCAGGCCTCGGCTCCGCGCTCGAGAATCTGGTGTGCACGCGCCATTTCGAGCAAAAGTTTTGCACGCTCGAGCGCATCGGCGCTCTCCGGTAGTTTGGCGAGTTGCTGTTGGAGTTCGTGCAGTTCGCCTTCCAGTTGGGCATCTTGTCCCAGCGTTTTGCGCAGCGAGTCCGCAGCTGTGTCCTGCAGTTTGTTCGGGTCAAATATATCCGTCATGTCAATTTACCTGCCAAGTGTGCTGAAAGCAGCTTCGAGACGCTCTTCCCAGTCATTCGGGGTGTCGAAGTACTGGGGTTTGACGTCGATACGGAAAAAGCGTTCACCACTGTTTGCAATTTCACTCACGGCAGCCTCAAGCTCCTCAAAGGTTTTGAACTGCTGGTTGGCAATCATAATTTCACTGAGTAGTAGCATAATCTTTATCTGTTTTGGTAACCGGTTTCTGCAATACGGTCACTGAATCTTGCGCGGTATAATAGCCGCTGTTGTTCCGGTGCATCGCCATCCCTGAATGCATCGCGGCGATGCAGAACATTGTTGCAGATCACGCCTTCCCCGGGCTGCATATGGTGATGGATAACCGGGTATTCAGCTCCGTTCATCAACTCGACGATACGCGCTGCCGCACGCTGTGTATCCGCATCGTCACGCCAGCTGATATTGCGTGTGCGAGCCGAGTAGCGCATATGCAGGTTGCCATCGGCACCAATCGAAAAAACAGGCCCGGTGTGGTCAGGGCGAATCTCGACACCATTTTCGATATTTGCCGGTATGGTCATTGCCTGCGGGTGCATGAGGGCATCGATCATTGTCGGATCCTCGTCACGCAGCATCATGTAGAGCAGTTCATGATCCATCAGGTCGTTGCTGCCACCCTCGGCCGCCTGCTTCACGCAGTACAGCAACATGCCGTATATCTGTTCATCACTGTCATTGTAATAGCCGTCTGTATGCCAGCTGATTTGCCTGCTGGTATAGGGAATATATGGGGTGCCTTCCTGCTTTTTCACACAAATTGCACTGACACCGCTCTGTTCGGACTTGAGATTGGCGTCGAGGCGCTTTAATCCCAACTGTGATGCAAACTGCTTGATTGTGTCTTGGTCAAGAGTGTCACGCTCTTCAAGGCGAAACAGTACCCAGTTAGTTGCCCTGACGCGTTCGCGTATGGCATCGAGCTCTGACTGCGTCAGCGCTGCAGGGTCATGCACGACCACTGGCTCGGCAAGAGTTTCTGCTGCCGGCTGTTGTTCGAGCTTCCATTTTTTCCAGCTTTCATAGGCGTCTTGATTGGCCGTCAGAAAGGGTGAGTTTTGTTGCATTGCCACATTCATTGGTTTATTACAATTTTATTGACTGCTTATAGAGTAGCCGCTAGGATACCTGCCAAACACATTCTCTGTACAGGGTTACTGGACTATATTAGCGTCTGTTAATGGGACGGGAAGGTGATGTACTTTTCTCCCTTCTCGTTAAGAACCAGAATTTTTTGATCCTCTTCATCATGAAGTGGGTCGACAGAATTTTTTATGTATTTAGAACTAAAGCGTCTCAGTCAGGAGAACAAGCGAAATGGCAATTAATAAGCACCATACTCCGATGCTGGACCAGCTGGAAAGCGGTCCTTGGCCAAGCTTTATTTCCGGTATCAAGCGTCTACGTGACGAGCATCCGGAAGAGCGTATCAACAAGATGACCAATGATCTTCTCGGTCAGCTTGAGCACTCTTATGAAACCCGCAAAGGCTACTGGAAGGGCGGAACAGTATCTGTATTCCAGTACGGTGGCGGAATCATCCCACGTTTCTCAGAAGTTGGTCATGCATTCCCGGAATCGAAAGAATTCCATACCCTGCGTGTTCAGCCACCTGCAGGTAACCATTACAGCACTGCAATGCTCAGGCAGATGGCAGACAGCTGGGAGAAGTATGGTTCAGGCCTGGTCACTTTCCACGGTCAGACCGGTAACATCATGTTCATCGGTACTGATACTGCACAGACCCAACACTTCTTTGACGAGATCAACGACTACGGTTGGGATCTTGGCGGCGCCGGTCCTTGTGTCCGTACCGCTATGTCATGTGTTGGCGCGGCGCGTTGCGAAATGTCCTGCACCAACGAGCAGAAAGCACATCGCCTGCTGGTGAACAACTTCACCGACGATGTTCACCGTCCTGCTCTTCCATACAAGTTCAAGTTCAAGGTCTCCGGTTGCGGAAACGACTGTCAGAACGCTGTTGAGCGTGCCGACTTCGCAGTTATCGGTACCTGGCGTGATGATATGAACGTCAACCAGGACGAGTTCAAGGCCTACGTTGGACGTAAGGGACGCCAGCACGTGATCGATAACATCATCACTCGCTGCCCAACCAACGCACTGTCTCTGAATGACGATGACAGCCTCGAAGTGAACAACAAGGACTGCGTCCGTTGTATGCACTGCCTGAACGTTGTGCCTAAAGCGCTGCACCCCGGCGACGACCGTGGTGTCACCATCCTCATTGGTGGTAAGCGTACTCTCAAGATCGGTGACCTCATGGGTACCGTTGTTGTTCCTTTCAAGAAGCTCGATACCGAAGAAGATTGGGAAGAGATTGTTGAACTGGCTGAAGAGATCATTGATTTCTGGGCTGAGAACGCACTTGAGCACGAGCGTTGCGGTGAGATGATCGAGCGTATCGGCCTGGTGAACTTCCTTGAAGGCGTCGGCGTTGAAGTTGATCCGAACATGGTGAACAACCCGCGCGAATCTTCCTACATCCGTATGGATGACTGGGATGAGGAAGCCGTCAAGTGGTTTGACCGTCAGGCTGAAGCTTCTTAATAAAAGAAGATTCGCTCGACATATTGATACTCTGTTCCCGGCTGATTGCAGCCGGGTGCAATACTGAATTTTTCGAAATTTCTGGAGGTAGAAATGGCAGACATGCGTGACCCGATCGAAACCGGGTGCCCTGATCCATTCCAGTACATGCATCCTATGATGCGCCGTAACTTTGGCCTGTGGGCTTATCATGAAGACCCACGTCCTGGCGTCCTGTTGCACGTTGCCAAAAATGGCGACAAGCTTTGGACCATCAAGGCTGGTACCCAGCGTATCCTGGATCTCTTCACTCTGCGCACCCTGTGCCAGATTGCTGATGACTATTCTGACGGTTTTATCCGTTTCACAATCCGTTCAAACCCTGAGTTCTTCGTAACTGAAGAGTCTCGTGTTGCGCCGCTGATTGAGCAACTGGAAGAGGCTGGCTTCATCGTTGGTGGTACCAAGAACTCAGTAACAACCCTGTCGCATACACAGGGCTGGTTGCACTGTGACATTCCTGGTACTGATGCTTCAGGCGTCGTGAAGTCCATGATGGACGAACTCATCGATGAGTTTAAAGTTTCAGAAATGCCTAACCGCGTTCATATCACGACTTCTTGCTGCCAGATCAACTGTGGTGGCCAGGGTGATATCGCGATCAACGTACAGCACACCAAGCCACCAAAAATCAATCATGATCTGGTTGCTAACGTGTGTGAGCGTCCAACTGTTGTTGCACGTTGCCCGGTTGCTGCGATTCGTCCGGCAATGGTTAACGGCAAGCCTTCACTGGAAGTCGACGAGAAGAAGTGTATCTGTTGTGGTGCATGTTTCCCTCCTTGTCCTCCAATGCAGATCAACGATGCGGAGCACACCAAGCTGGCAATCTGGGTTGGTGGCAACCACTCAAACGCACGTGGCAAGCCGACTTTCCAGAAGCTTGTTGCAGCTGGTATCCCTAACAACCCGCCGCGCTGGCCTGAAGCAACTGCTATCGTCAAGCGCATCCTGGCTGAATACAAGGCAGGCGCGCGTGATTGGGAGCGTGTTGGCGAGTGGATCGAACGTATTGGATGGCCACGTTTCTTTGAACTGGTTGAGCTGCCCTTTACCAAGTACCACATCGATAACTGGCGTGGTGCTCGTAAGAGCCTGAACGCATCAGCGCACATCCGCTTCTGAACCGGAGTGACAAGATGAATTTAACCATTCAGGTCAATGAAGGGCCCTATCAGCACCAGGCGTCTGATTCTGCCTATTTCTTCACCAAAGCGGCTCTGGAGAAGGGTCACGAAATCTTTCGTGTCTTCTTCTACCACGATGGTGTTAATAACGGCACACGTCTGACTACGCCGCCACAGGACGACCGCAATGTCGTGAAGCGCTGGAGTGAGCTGGCAGCAGAACATGATCTCGATCTTGTTATCTGTGTAGCAGCTGCCCAGCGTCGCGGTATCGTCGACGATGGTGAGGCAGAACGTAATAAAAAGGACGCGACAAATATTGCGCCCGGCTTTCGTATCTCTGGCCTTGGCCAGTTGGTCGAAGGCGGTATTCAGAGCGACCGCCTGGTCGTTTTCGGCGACTGATGCGGAGATAGATATGTCTAATATTAAAAAATTCATGTATGTCAACCGCAGAGCGCCTTACGGCACCATCTACGCATGGGAGTCGCTTGAAGTTGTTCTGATTGGTGCGGCATTTGAACAGGACGTCAGTCTTGCGTTCATCGATGACGGTGTCTATCAACTGGTCAAAGGCCAGGATACTGCCGGTATTGGTATGAAAAACTTTTCACCGACTTATGCAGCACTTGGCGACTATGAAGTCACCAAGATTTATGTTGAAAAAGAGTCGCTGGAAGAGCGTGGCCTGACACTTGATGATCTTCAGCACCTCGTCTGGGAAGACGAGGATGATGATTGGGCCGAGAAGGATTCCATTCGTCTGGTTAGCTGTGCTGAACTTGCTCAGGTATTTGCTGAGCAAGAAGTCATGTTTAACTTCTAGGGGAGAAGCAAATGTCAATTTTACATCTGGTGAATAAATCCCCTTACGAGCGCGATAGCCTGGATACTGCAGTCGACTATATGCTCGATGGCGATACCATGCTGTTAATCGAAGATGGGGTCTATGCTGCCATGAGTGGCGGTAAAGCTGCATCCAAAATCAGCGGAATGAAAGTTTCCGTATTGGGTCCGGACCTGGCTGCACGCGGCATCTCGGAAGAGAAGCTGGTTGATGGCGTTACTGTCGTCGATTATGCGGGCTTTGTCGATCTGGTTGAATCAAACGACAAGGTTCAGTCCTGGCTGTAACCTGCAATTTATTTCTTATTGAGGAGATACACAAATGCCTATCGAAGTGAACGGTAAGACATTCGAAACTGACGAAGAGGGCTACCTCGCTAACATTAACGAGTGGGAGCCAGGTGTTGCTGAAGTTATGGCTAAGGAAGACGAGCTCGAACTGACTAGCGAGCATTGGGACATTATCAACTTCCTGCGTGAGTACTACGAAGAGTACCAGATCGCACCAGCAGTACGCGTTCTGACCAAAGCTGTTTCCAAGAAGCTGGGTAAGGACAAGGGTAACAGCAAGTACCTGTACGGTCTGTTCCCATACGGTCCTGGTAAGCAGGCATGTCGTTATGCCGGCCTTCCAAAGCCAACCGGTTGCGTCTGATTAGTTTCAGGTAAATTCGGGGATACTCTCCTTGCTTGCGAGGGGAGTATCCATCCCGGCAGGGAAAATTTGCAGGTCGATCTTCATCAGGAAAATAGAAGCGTGTGGCTCGACCTGCACATTTTCAAGCTGTTGTTAACATTTAGAGGATTGGGAACATGTCTGTGGCCTACGCCATTCTGTTCTACATAGCACTTGCGATTATGGTGATTGGTGTTGCGCGTCGCGTGATCATGTATGCGAAAGCACCCGCACCGCTCAAGATTCCAACGACTCCGGCTCCGACAACGCAGACAGGTGTTGTCATGCGTATGTTCCGCGAAGTGGTCTTTTTTGAAAGCCTTTTCAAGTCGACCAAGTGGACATGGATTTTTGGCTGGATGTTCCACATGGGCCTTTTTGCCGTACTCGCACGCCACAGTCGCTACTTCAATTCATTGATGCCTGCCGAAATTGTTGGCCCTCTCAAGTATGCAGCCTTTGCGATGATTATCGGTCTGGTTGGTTTGTTGATTCGCCGCTTTGCTGTCGACCGCGTACGTTATATTTCGTCGCCATCAGATTTCGCCATGCTGTTTCTGCTGATTCTTATCGGTGTCAGTGGTGCAATGATGACGTTTGTATCGCATACCGATATCACCATGGTGACACACTTTTTTCACACTTTGATGTGGCCGTTTGACGGTATTGGAGAGCTGCCTGGAGATATCCTGGTTTGGGTTCACCTGCTGTTGGTTGCATCGCTGATGATTATTTTTCCAGTGAGCAAACTGCTCCATGCACCGGGCGTATTTTTCAGTCCGTCACGCAACCAGGTAGATAATCCACGCGAGCAACGCCACGTCTCTGATTGGGCGAAGAAGCTCGAACAGAATTGATTTTGCAGAAGAGAAGAGCCGGCTGAGGAACACTCATGGCAAAAGCAGATTACGAAATTCCAGAATTACATGAATATGTCGAAGTTCCAGAATTAGAGTCTGGCACCATGGCGCACAGTGCGCCATATGTTGCCAAGCCCGAGTTCCAGGAACAACTGGGCTATGTTGGTGAAGTTGAGGACGACTGGAAAGAGAAAGCCCTTGATGCAATGGGTGACATGCTTGGCAAGTACCGTGGACTGCAGGTCTTCATGGACTCTTGTGTCAAATGTGGTTCTTGTACAGACAAGTGTCATTACTACCTTAGTACCAAGGATCCGCTGAACATGCCTGTTGCGCGTCAGGACCTGATGCGCCGTGTTTACCGCCGCTACTTTACATTTGCTGGCAAGTTTTTTGGCAAGCTGGGTATGCCTGAATTTGTCGGTGCGAAAGAGCTCGAGCGCGAAGACCTGGATGAGTGGTTCAGCTACTATCACCAGTGTTCACAGTGCCGCCGCTGTTCTGTTTTCTGTCCATACGGTATTGATACTGCCGAGATCACCATGGCAGCACGAGAAATTCTGGCACGCGTTGGTATCGGTCAGAAATACTCAAACGAAATTATCGGCAAGGTTTACAAGATTGGTAACAACCTTGGACTGCCTGGCCCGGCACTTCTGGATACCCTCGAGGGACTGGAAGAGGATGTCGAAGACGAAACTGGCGTAAAGGTACTCTATCCGCTTGATGTGAAGGGCGCGGATATCCTGCTGGTGACACCATCGGCAGACTTTTTTGCTGAGCCCCATGTTGATGGCCTGATTGGTTACGGCAAGGTATTTCACGAGGCTGGCGTTAGCTGGACTCTGAGTACAACTGCTTCTGAGGCTGCCAACTTCGGTATGTTTATCGGCTCCTACGAGAATATGCGCAAAATTTCGCTGCGTATTCGCGAGGCCGCGCTTGAGCTGGGTGTTAAACGCATAGTATTCGGTGAGTGTGGACACGCATGGCGTGTTGCTTACTCGTTCCTGAATACGCTTGCGGGTCCGTTCGATTTTCTTGACCCGGATTACCCGGTGCCACAGCACATTCTTGAGTTCACCTGGAACGAAATCCAGAAAGGTACCCTGAATCTGGATCCATCACGTAATGATGACAAGACGCTGACTTTCCATGACTCATGCAACGTTGCACGTGCAACCCGTATGGGTGACGAGCCTGGTGGCCAGTTCACCATTCCGCGTAATGTGATCAAGTCGGTTTGTAACAACTATGTTGATATGGATCCGGACACTATCTATGAGAAGACCTTCTGCTGCGGTGGTGGCGGTGGCCTGCTTACAGATGACCTGATGGAGATTCGTATCAAGGGCGGTATGCCACGTATGACAGCGTTGAACAATGTCATCGAAGAGTCCGGTGTGACTCACATGGCCGCGATTTGTGCGATCTGCAAAAGCCAGTTTACAAAGATATTGCCGTACTACGGTATGGAGATGGACCAGATTGTCAGTGTCCATCAGCTCGTCTCGGATGCACTGATCCTTTCCGGTCAGGTAGATGAAGACGATGAAGATACAGATGAAGAAGCGGCCTGAGTCGGGTCAGCTTCAGAGACTAGTTAATAGATATTAATTTTCGAATTAGTGGGAAGGAGAAAAATCCATGGCGACTTCCAGTGATGAAATGAACACCAAGCTATCCTACCGTCGTTTTGAAGAAGGCGATGACCAGTGGGGCAGCTGGACAGATAAAATCTTCAATGAAGATAACTCTCACAAGTGTCCGACTTATGTAAACAAGACGCCACCCTGCCAGGGTAGCTGCCCGTCGGGTGAAGACATCCGTGGCTGGCTGGCAATTGTTCGCGAACAGGAGAAGCCTTCTGAAGGCGTAGAGTGGCAGGAGTATGCATTCCGCCGTTCAACTGATGCGAATCCTTTCCCGTCTATGATGGGCCGTGTTTGTCCTGCACCTTGTCAGGATGGCTGTAACCGTAACGATGTCGAGGATTTTGTCGGAATCAACTCGGTTGAAATGTATATCGGCGATACAGCACTGGCAAACGGCTATAAATTCGAGGCAGGTGCTTCTACCGGCAAAAAAGTCGCAATTATTGGTGGTGGTCCTGCTGGTATGGCGGCAGCTTACCAGCTGCGTCGTAAAGGCCATGCAGTTACCATTTTTGAATCACTCTCCGATCTCGGCGGTATGATGCGTTTCGGTATTCCGAACTATCGTATTCCGCGTGACAAGCTGGGTAGTGAAGTACAGCGAATCATTGATATGGGTGACGTTGAAGTCAAGCTCAACACCCGTGTCGGAAAGGATGTCTCTGTTGAAGAGATTGAGAAGAGCCATGATGCCATCCTGTGGGCAATCGGTTGCTGGACTGGACGTGGCCTTTTTGTAGGCAACTGGGATGAGACTCCTAATTGCGTGACAGGTGTTGATTACCTCAAGGCATTCAACGAAGGCCGCATGAAAGCAACAGGCAAGAAGGTTGTTTGTGTCGGTGGTGGTGATACCTCTATCGACGTTGTCTCGGTCGCACGTCGTCTTGGCCACGTTGAAGGTACTGACGAGCTGCCAGAAGCGATTGTCCTTGATGACGCTGCAGCGCATGGTTCGATTACAACAGTTCCGTCTGACGTTACCCTTACTTCACTCTTCCCAATCGACAACATGACTGCTGCAGAGCACGAGGTTAAGGATGCACTGCACGAAGGTGTCACCATCCTTGACGAAGTGATGCCGGTTGAGATTGTTAGAGACGCTGTTGGCCGTGCAACAGGTCTTAAAATTGCCAAGTGTACGCTGGAAGATGGCCGTCCGAGTCCTATTGAAGGCACCGAGCAGGTAATCGAGGCTGACATTATCGTCTCTGCAATCGGCCAGGGTGGTGACATGTCAGGTCTCGAGGATTTCGCCAACGAGCGCAACCTCATGGATGCCGACAAGCACTACCAGGTTCCAGACAAGGCGGGTCATTTTGTTGCAGGCGATATCGTTCGTCCGCACCTGCTGACTACTGCGATTGGCCAAGCATCTATTGCAGCTGCCTCAATTGACGACTATCTCGATGATGGCAGTGTGAATATGCGTCGTCCAAAGGTTGACGTGCACCACTTCGACCTCGAAGAGAAGCTCGAGGAAGCTGGTCTGAGTCCGGATGATTTCGATCCTAATACGACTGGCGAAGGTGACATGCGTGGAACCTTCCTCGGTAACTGGGCGATTCACAACTATGAAGACCGCTCATACGCAGAGATTATCAAGAATGATGAACTGTTCCTTGGTCACTTTGAATATCATGAGCGTAATCACCGTAAAGAAGAGGTTCCATCTTCTGACGAGGTACTGGGCCATTTCCACGAGCGTCTGATTTGTCTCGAAGAAGAGCGCGCACAAGACGAAGCCAAGCGTTGCATGAGTTGTGGTATGTGTTTCGAGTGTGACAACTGTGTTATCTACTGCCCGCAGGATGCGGTCTATCGTGTCAAGAAGACAGAGGCAACAACAGGTCGTTACGTCGCAACTGATTACTCTCGTTGCATCGGCTGTCATATCTGTGCAGATGTTTGCCCAACCGGCTACATCAAAATGGGTATGGGTGAATAATTGTCGGTGACAACACCGGAGCATATGATGTCAAAAAGCATCGAACAGAAAAGTGTAAAGTTTGCAGTGTTTCTCGCTGTACTGGTCTCCATGTTGATGATCAGCACAGCGTATGCGGGCAAGAACTGGCGTGCCGAGGGTAACTCCAAGGCATCACAGATGGCGCAGAATGCAGAAATGTGCGTTCGCGATACTGACTTTATGCGACGCAACCACATGGAACTGATTCAGCATGACAGAGACGTAACAGTCCGCCAGGGTGTTCGTACCCTTGACGGCAGCCTCAAGGGTTGTGTTACCTGTCATGCCAACAAGCAAGAATCCGGTGAATATGTACCGGTGACAGCCATGAGCGGCCCGGGTGGCAGCCAGTTCTGTGCGAGTTGTCATGTCTATACCAGTGTCTCTCTGGATTGTTTCCAGTGTCACTCAACTGTTCCAACTGAATAAGCGTGGAGAGGGAAGACAAAGTGAAAACCACTGATCAGACCGACCACAAGCGTCGTGATTTTCTTAAAACCGGCGTTGCAGCATCAGCCGTAACGCTTGCTCCTGGCATTGTCATGCATACGGCCGAAGCCGCGCCACGTGACAAGGCTGTAGACAGCAGTGTCCGTTGGGGCATGTTGGTTGATACCTTCAAGTGTGCAAGCGGGTGTGATTCCTGCGTGCAGGCGTGTAACGAGGAGAACGGTCTTGAGGCATACAGCATGCCTGAAGGTGCCGATCCGGAAAAATGGGATCAGCAGCGTCCAAAATGGATGCGCAATGTGACCCTCAAGGATAACCTCAGCGGGCGTATCAGCAACCTTCCTCTAATGTGTCAGCATTGTGAAAACCCGCCATGTGCCGATGTTTGCCCGACGGGTGCATCATTCCGTCGTGCTGATGGTATTGTCATGGTTGACCGCCATACCTGCATCGGCTGCCGTTACTGCATGATGGCTTGTCCATACAAAGCACGTTCATTCATTCATGAGAATGTTGACATCAAGCCTGAGCTCGCTCCTCGCGGCAAGGGTTGTGTGGAGTCATGCAATTTCTGCGTTCACCGTCTTGATGATGGTGAGACATCAACAGCATGTCAGGATGCCTGCCCGGAGAATGCAATTATCTTCGGCGATCTGAATGATCCGAACAGTGAAGTTTCCAAGGCACTGGCCGAGTATCCAAGTGTTCAGATCCGTGCGGACCTGAGACTGAATACCGGCGTACGCTACAGCGGAATTTAAGCCATGAAAAAGATTTTCTACAAAGAGTGGGACATTGCCAGCCAGACTTACTGGATGATTCTGGCTGTACTTGCGGTCATCTCTGCGGTAGCCGGTTTTGCCGTGCTGCACATGGAGCACAGCGGCCACTGGGTAACAGGCATGAGTAACCAGATCGTGTGGGGAACTCCGCACGTATTTGCGGTATTTCTGATCGTGGCAGCCTCTGGTGCACTCAACGTTGCATCGATTGCATCGGTGTTCAACAAGAAGGCGTATAAACCATTGGCACCACTTTCGGCGCTGCTTGCGGTAGCGCTATTGATTGGAGGGCTGTTGATCCTGGTTCTCGATCTTGGCCGCCCTGAGCGCCTCATGGTTGCCATGACCACTTACAACTTCAAATCGATCTTTGCGTGGAACATCCTTCTCTATAATGGTTTTATCGCAATTGTCGCTTTCTACCTGTGGACGATTCTTGACCGCAAGATGAATCGCTTTTACAAGGCTGCCGGCGTTGCGGCATTTGTCTGGCGACTGATACTCACCACTGGTACAGGCTCTATTTTCGGCTTCCTGGTCGCACGCCAGGGTTACGATGCTGCGATTCTTGCACCATGGTTCATCATCATGTCTTTCGGTTTCGGTCTCGCAATCTACATGCTGGTACTGTCTGATTTCTTCCGTCTCAGCGACCGTCCATTAGGCGATTCAGTGATGTTCCGCCTCAAGAACCTGCTTGGCGTGTTTGTTGCTGCGAGCCTGCTGCTGACGCTCATGTATCACATGACAAATCTCTACGGAACCGAGAATCACGCTTTTGAGGCATTCATCCTGCGTGATGGTGGTATTTATACCGCACTGTTCTGGATTGGTGAGATTCTCATCGGTGGACTTCTTCCACTGGCGATCGTGTTTCATCCTTCACTGGGTAAGTCCCGCTCATGGATTTATGCGGCTGCTATCATGGTCATCATCGGTGGCATTGCAACTATCTATGTCATTATCATTGGCGGACAAGCCTTCCCGATGGCTATGTTCCCGGGTAAAACAGTGATTGCTTCCGGCTTCTATGATGGTATCAACGGCCTGGCTAGCACCTATTCACCCTCGCTAGCGGAAGCGTTGCTCGGGATTGGCGGCGGCGTACGTATGCTGAAAATTCTGCCGATGTCAATGGCAGACGAGGTTGCGGATCCTCATTCTGCCTCCTGACGGCATGGTGGCAAGCCCGGGATGAAATAGATATCATCCCGGGTAGTCACAACATATCAAGGCCACTATGGCGCACTTTTATCTCTCTGCGGCGCACAAGTCCTCTGGCAAAACCACCCTCAGTATTGGTCTCTGCGCTGCACTTGCTGCACGCGGTCTGAACGTACAGCCCTTCAAGAAGGGCCCTGACTATATCGATCCATTGTGGCTAACTGCCGCAGCCGGCTCTCCTTGCAGCAGTCTTGATCTCCATGTTGAACCTCGCGATGCTGTCTACAAGCGTTTCCAGCAGCGCATGCATGGCGCCGATATTGGTGTTATCGAAGGTAACAAGGGATTGTATGATGGACTCTCGCTGGATGGCAGCGACAGCAATGCAGCCGTCGCAAAGCTGGTTGAGGCACCGGTTATTCTCGTTATTGATACGCGTGGTATGACCCGTGGTATCGCCCCCTTGCTACAGGGCTATGTCGGTTTTGATCAGGAGCTCTCGATTGCAGGTGTGATACTTAACCAGGTAGGCGGAGCGCGTCACGAGGGCAAGCTAAGAGCTGCTGTCGAAACCTACACGGATATCCCTATTGTAGGTGCAGTACCAAGAGATCAGCGGCTCTCGATTGATGAGCGTCACCTGGGCCTGATGCCGAGTAATGAGCACCAGGCAGCGCAGCAGAAGATTGAGTCGATTCGCGAAGTCATCGAAGCGCATACAGATCTGGATAAAATTATCGATATAGCCTCCTCGGTAGTCAATCCGGCTCAGCAGGAGCAGTCCGCTGAAGTGGTTGCCGAAGCAGGGGGCGATGTTGTGACGATTGGCGTTGCCAGGGATGCTGCATTCGGTTTTTACTACGCAGAGGATCTGCAGGCGTTTCTTGCCGCCGGTGCCAGCATCGAGTATTATGATACTATTAACGATAAGAGCCTGCCAGATGTGGATGCACTCTTTATCGGCGGTGGTTTTCCCGAGTCTGCGATGCAGGGGCTCGAGGCCAACAAATCGATGCGTGCAGCTATCAGTGACTTTATAGAGAGTGGCAAGCCTGCCTATGCCGAGTGCGGTGGCCTGATGTATCTGTGCAGATCACTGAAGTGGCAGGACAAACAATGTAGAATGGTGGGTGTGATAGATGCGGACGTTGTAATGCATGAACGTCCACAGGGCAGGGGTTACGTCTCTGTTGAAGAGACCGGACAACACCCTTGGGCCATTGATGAACAAGCGGCAGCTGTGGCAGCACACGAGTTTCACTATTCACGTCTCGAAAATCTGCGCCAGGATTATCTGTTTGCCTATGATGTAAGGCGCGGCTACGGGATTAATGGAAAGAGCGATGGTTTGATACACAAAAACCTGCTTGCCAGCTATACTCACCTGCGCGATGTGGCGGGAAGTCACTGGGTCAGGCGCTTTGTCGGTTATGTGCGTCGATGTAAAGAGAGAGGTCAAGAATGTTTAAAGTGACGGAAGCTGCTGCCGATCAGATTCGTTTAGCTGCAACCCAGGGCGGTACTGATGGCATGGCTCTGCGC
>NZ_MPRK01000031.1 GCF_002021095.1 Solemya elarraichensis gill symbiont
TCTGTTGCTGAAACATCTCGGACCCGAGCCCCTGGATGATACATTTTCAGGTGAGTATCTCTGGAAGATGTCGAGGAAGCGACGTGTTGCGATCAAGAACTTCATCATGAACAGCCGCATTATTGTCGGTGTCGGCAATATCTATGCTAACGAAGCGCTGTTCATGAGTGGCATCCGCCCTACCCGCCAGGCAGGCAAAATCTCAAGTACCGATTACGAACGTCTGGTCATGAATATCAGGAGAGTACTTGAAGATGCGATCAGGCAGGGAGGAACAACCCTGAAGGATTTCCGCAACGAGGAAGGAAAACCGGGTTATTTTGCACAAGAGCTGCGAGTTTATGGGCGTGCCGGGGAGGCGTGTAGTTGCTGTGGAGAAACAATCAAGAGCAAGGTGATTGGCCAACGCTCCAGCTTTTACTGCAGCAAGTGCCAGAAATAGCACGACAGGGGTGTGGCCCTGCCGCACTCAATCATCAGGAGTTTTCTGCAGTAATCTTTTCGTACTTGGCCATCAGCTCTTCCTGTGTCTCAACATGGTCAGGATCTTCTGGAATACAGTCAACAGGGCAGACTTCGACACACTGCGAGGTTTCGTAATGGCCGACACACTCGGTACAGAGATCAGGATCGATTTCATAGATCTCGTCGCCCTGGTAGATTGCACCGTTAGGGCATTCGGGTTCACACACATCGCAGTTGATGCATTCATCAGTAATAATCAGCGCCATCGAAGTACTCTCTTGTAAAATTTACTCGGTTTTCATTGAATATTTATCTTTCAAAGCCTGTTCCACAATCGGATGGACAAGGCTTGAAACATCACCACCATGTGCCGCAACATTACGCACCAGGCTTGAGGAGGTGAAAGTGTATCTCTCTGCTGGCGTCAGAAACATTGTCTCTATATCCGGCGCCAGGCGGCGGTTCATACCCGCCAACTGGAATTCATGTTCAAGATCTGAAACTGCCCGCAAGCCACGCAGGATGACCTCGGCATTTTCCTGCTTGGCCTGGTCTACCAGTAACCCGCTAAATGACTTGACTTCAACATTGTCGAATTCAGCCAGAACCGTTTCAGCAAGCTCAACCCGTCTCTCGAGCGTACATGCGGGCTCTTTACCGGCATTCAAGGCCACTGCGACAACCACCTTGTCAAACAGCTTAGCTGCACGTCTGACAATATCTGTGTGTCCGTTGGTAATCGGGTCAAAAGTCCCGGGGTAAATCGCTGTTATCATCGAAGGTCGTCCATTTTCAGGAGCGGCTATTTTAGCTTAAAAATTATGCTGCGTCCGCAGCAAATCTGGCTGCTATCGCACTTATCTCTCTTGCCAACTCGAAATCCAGCCCTGTAATAGTGCCAATCTCATGGGTAGTCAGATGTATATCAACAGTTTTGTAAACGTTGCTCCACTCCGGGTGATGATTCATGCGTTCGGCAACCAGCGCAACCTGTGTCATAAAACCGAATGCAGCGACAAAATCGCTGAATTGATACTGGTTCTCCAGTGTATGTCCCACGATTGTCCATTCACCTGTCTCGTCATTCAGGGCCAGCAATGCCGCCTCAATATCATCAGAGTGCATTGGTTGGGTGTGATCACTCGTCGTCATGGCTTTGCCTCCGTAGCGAATTGTCGTGCCTGTAACAGGTGTCCCGGATACCAGAATGGTTCATCAGCAATAGCTGTCACTTGCCTGCTGTATGCTTGCTGTAGCGATTCAGCGTTACCGCCAAGTGAAATCAGAACTGCGGCTGGCGACGGCATCGGTGCTCCCTGGAGAGCGCCAGCTCCACCCGGAGCCGGAATCAGCATTGCATCACTCGCATGCCATCCTGCACTGTCAAAATAGCGTGACCATGCTACTTTGATTATTTTATCTGATTTTTCACTGAAAGCATTGATATTGCTCAATTTCCATGCCTTTTTCAACCCCTCGGCGACGTACGCATAATCAGCCAGGGCCGCACTTCCCACTGTTGTCGATCCATCAAGGGATCGAGACAGCTTGTCACCATCCCAGGCGCGCAACAGCCAACGGGCGAGGCTCACCGAGGCAGTTGAATAACGTCTCTCACCGGTCAGCAGCCCAAGTTCGCTGAAGGCAGAGAGCATCAGGCCATTCCATGCGGTCAGCTGCTTGTTGTCCTCGGGTGGAGAATTCCTGCGTCTCTCACCGAGCAGACGCTGCCTGACCCTCTCCTGCAATCGTGATGCCGCGTCGTCAGTCATCTCTAATTTAGATGCAACAGCCTCAAGAGTCAGTCGCTCTGTTGGTAACTGTTCATCACCCCCTGCTGTCTCAAGTCCCCAGCGCAGTTCAGCGAATTTTTTCTCGTCCTCATTCAGAAGAAGAGTCGAGAGGCTCTCTGCACTCCACAGGTAACTGCCTCCTTCCACTTCGTGTTGATCAACAGCAGAGAGACTGGAGATAAAACCGCCACTGCGTCCACGCATATGCTTTAGCACGAAATCAGCAGTTTCCGTCGCGATCTGGATATAGTCCGGACGCTGTAGCCGTTTCGCTGCAAGCAGGTAAAGGCGAACCATCTGTGCCTGTGTATAGAGCATCTTCTCGTAGTGCGGTGTCTGCCATGCTGGATCGATCGTGTAGCGAAAAAAACCGCCCACAAGATGGTCACGCAAGCCTTGCTGTGCCATCTGATCAAGTGTCAGTTCAAGAAACTCTGCGAGATGACTGTCTTGCCTGGCGGCATTGATTGTCAGCAGGGCCGTCAACTGCGGCGCCATCGGAAACTGATTCTGCTGGCCAAACCCGCCCTGCAGCTCATTCGCCAAGGCAATAGCATCATGTATAAAGCGGGACTCGATACTCTTTACAGTAACATCCCTGGTCTGCTGTTCCTCACTGCCGAGATACATCTGTTGATATGCCTCGTGTGCAAGTTTTTTGAGTTGCAGCGACTCCTGTTGCCAGCGTGCATCAATTCGCTTCAGTGCGGTCATCAGCTGTTCACGCGGTGCATAGGTAAAACCTGTCAAGGGATAACCCTCGGGAGTCATGATGACATGCAGCGGCCAGCCTCCGGCACCCCTGGTGCGTTCAACGAAATTGATCAGGTAACTGTCGAGCGCCGGTTCCAGTTCACGATCGATCTTCACCGGGATGAATGAACTGTTGAGCAGTTTTGCCACCTCGTCGCTGACATAACTCTCTCGGTGCATGACATGGCACCAGTGGCAGGAGAAGTATCCGCTTGAGATAAACAGGGGGTTGTTCCCCTTGCGCGCCGCCTCCAGGGCTTGCTGTCCCCATGGGTGCCAGTCAACAGGATCATTACCATGCAGTGCCAGGTAGGGTGAGGCATGATTCTTTAGCTGGTTTGCCTGCAATGCTGATGAGAACAGCAGCAAGGTTGCAGTAATATAGATGACGATTTTGTATTTCATAATACAAGCTTACTGCAAGATGGCTTGTGGGAATACCGGATGGTGAGTAGTGGTTAGTTCGTCACCCCGGTTTTGACCAGGGGTGCATCAAAAGTAGATTCCGGGTCTCCACTGGGTTGCACCCGGAATGACGAGGCAGCGATCAGTCGAGATCTTCGCTCAATGAATCACGAATATTGGCAGGGATCGGTGAAACTGAAATGTTGTAGCTGTCGTGATCGATACCACCGTTAATTGCCGCACCCTGCTTGGCAGCTGATGTCATTTCCGGGGTGAGTTGGAAACGCATGAAGTGAACAGCAGAGGTCTTGTCGGCCTCGGTCCGCTCGAGATCCTCGTCGGCTATTGCATATACCTTGTCGAAGCCCTCAACCTGCATCCAGGTCTTGTCCTCGATACCAACCAGCGTTTCGAGTGCCTTACGGCGCTCCTCGACATCACCATACTCAATCATGAAGGTTGCTTTCCAGTTACAACCATCCGGAACCAGGGGGTTGTAAGCATCGAGCTCTTCCTCGATACCGGCTTTCTCGAAGATTTTCTCAATGCGCAGCATCTCCTGAACCTGGTATTTCATGGTCAGGAAATCTTCAAAATAGAGTGTGGCGTGCTCACCAATCGCGAGTGCGCGGTTTTTCTTGTGTTGCAGTACCTCCGCCCTGAATGTCGGACGGGCTTCTGCATACTCCTCAAGTGAGTAGAGTGTTTCGCGGGATAATTTTTGCATCAGTATTCAGTCGTGAGTAATTAATAGTCTATACACCGGGGCTCCCGCAGGAGTCCCGGCAATTCTACATGTCAGATTCCGTATGCTTTACGGATCAGTGAAATCGGATGTTCCGGTTCACTGTCGTCAGCAAGCGCATTTGAAATGTGTTGTGCCGCCATGACGCAGTCCGAGGTGTAATGATCCGCCTCTGACTGGGTCACCTTCTTGGCGACCGGACGCACGATTTTCATCGACACGTCATGAAACTCTTTCTTCACTGCATAGGTGCCGTCATGGCCGGAACAACGCTCAATGGTATCGACCGATGTATCCGGAATCAGCTTCAGCAGTTCGCGTGTCTTGGGACCGATACGCTGCACGCGCTGATGACAGGCAACATGCCAGGCAACCTTGCCCAGGGGCTGTTTGAAATCGGTTTTCAGCTTGTCGTGCTTATGGCGAAGCATGAGATATTCGAACGGATCAAACATCGCCTCTGCTACCTTTGCTACGTCCGCATCATCAGGGAACATCAGCGGCAGTTCCTGTTTGAACATCAATACACATGAGGCTACCGGTGCAACCAGGTCCCAGCCTGCATCGACCATTTTCACCATTGCCGGAATATTTACCTCTTTGGCAGCAGCAACCGCTTCGAGATCACCAAGTTCAAGCTTGGGCATTCCGCAGCACTGCTCTTTTTCAAGCATGGTGACAGGAATGTCATTGTGTTCGAATACGGCTTTCAGGTCTTCGCCACTGGAGGGTAGATTGTAGTTGCCGTAACAGGTAGCAAACAGGGCAACACGTCCTTTTGTCGGACCAGCCTCTTCACCTTGTGCCGCGTCATTTTTCGAAATGCGCTTGCGCATGGTTGAACTGTGATACTCAGGAAGTTTTGCACGCGCATCAACTCCGAGTGTTTTCTCGATCAGATTGCGTGTTGTCTTGCTCTTGTTAACAGTGTTGACGACGCCGGCAACAACCGGGATACCGGCAAGCTTACCAACCGTGTCTGTGCTGGAGAGCAGCTTGTCACGGAATGTGGCGCCCTCCTCACGGAACTTGACTGCCTTGGCACGCAGCATGACGTGCGGAAAATCAAGATTCCAATCGTGCGGGGGAACGTAGGGACACTTGGTCAGGAAGCAGAGATCACACAGGTAGCAGTGATCAACAACTTTCCAGTAATCATCCTTGGCAACACCATCAACCTCGAAGGTATCTGATTCATCAACCAGGTCGAAGAGCGTTGGAAACGCGTTACACAGGCTGACACAACGGCGACAGCCTTGGCAGATATCGTAGATACGTTCCAGTTCGTTAAAGAGATCTTCCTTATCGTAGAACTTCTCATCCTGCCAATTCAGCGGGTGGCGTGTTGGCGCCTCAAGACTTCCCTCACGTGACATCGTATCGACCTCGCACGATAAAAATTCTGTAGTTTATGCAGGCTCCTCACCAAGACGGTGAGGAGCACTACAAAGGATTAACCGTCGAGGTTATCCAGTGCTTTCTGGAAGCGATTAGCGTGTGAACGCTCGGCTTTCGCCAGGGTTTCAAACCAGTCGGCAATTTCGTCATGACCTTCGTCACGAGCATCTTTTGCCATACCCGGGTACATATCAGTGTACTCGTGGGTCTCACCTGCGATAGAAGCCTTCAGGTTGTCAGAAGTGCTACCGATGGGCAGACCGGTTGCCGGATCACCAACCTCTTCGAGGTACTCAAGGTGGCCGTGTGCGTGACCTGTTTCGCCTTCCGCAGTTGAACGGAATACTGCTGCAACATCGTTGTAACCCTCGATGTCAGCTTTTGATGCGAAGTAGAGATAACGGCGGTTTGCCTGGGACTCACCTGCGAAGGCGTCCTTCAGGTGCTGTTCTGTCTTTGAACCTTTCAGTGACATAACTTGTTCCTCGATTGTTTATTGTGATTAACCATCCAGAGCCTCTCTGGATACCCTTGAATACGCGGCCCTGTGCGATTTTAAACCGAGGCCTAAAACCGGATTTCAGCCAGGGACAAGTGTAAGTTTACCGCGTGTGAGAATTATTTTAATTGATTATCTCAACGCAGCCGATAGTTATTTTTTATTTCGATAGAAATGAAAACGCATGAACACCGGCAACGATGTTCATGCGCGAACCAGTAGATCTGAAACAGAGTCAGGCGATGAGTTCGGTAGCCGTGCGATCGATCTCGATACACATGGCAAACTGCTGCGGATGTTCTGCAAATTCCTGTGCAATAACAAATATTTGCGGCAACTGTCTAAAGCCAGTTAGACCATTGAGGCCAGCCTGTGTACGCTCTGCGTCGAAGAATGCGAAGGGTTCATCGAGGAACAGGAACTGGTCACCCTTGACACAGTCGCGCGTCAGGGCCTGGGAGATCACAAGACGCACAGACAAAAGAATCTGGCGCTGTGTGCCACTCGAGACCTCGTCAAAAACCATGAAGTCACCCTTCTCTGTCGATAGCACCTCGACATTCAGGTTGTCATCGAGCTTGATATGCTCATATCGACCCTGGGTCAGCATCGGCAGAAGTTGAGCTGTGCGCTCACGAACTTCACGATTGAAGGCTGTTGCAAGATTCTCAGTTGCGCCGTCGAGAAGTGAAATAGCCTGCTTCAGCACCTTGAGTTGATGATTGCTGTGCTCAAGTGCCTGTTCGTGCCCCCCCTGTTCAAAACGCAAACTATCAACGATGTTGACGCGCTGCTCTTCCTTGCTGATTTGCTCTACCATTTGTGCAGCAAGTTCCGACTCCGCCTGGCTGACCTCGTTTAACCAGGTCACTTCAAGCTCGGACGCTTCACGTATCTTGTCGACCTTTGCCTGTTGGCGTGCCATCTGGTGACGCAGGTTTTGCGCCTCGGCATCATCGATTTCTACACCAATCGCGCTGGCCGGAATATCGAGAAGAGCAAGATCATATCCGCTGGCACGGTGCTGCTGAACCTGTTCAAGCACTTCCAGGTAGCCACTCGTCACAGTCGAGAAATGCGCAATGCGGTATTGCGCCGTCATTTCTCGTATCCACAGGATAAACGCAATCAGGCCAAGAGCTGCTGCTGCAAAAGCCAGGTAATGATATTGATCAGAACCCAGCTTAACAGCCTGTTGCAGTTGCTCGGCAACCCCTGCCACCATGTCGTTTTGGCCAAGGTAGGCAAGCACAAACCAGATGATGGCTGCGACAGAACCGGGTATAAGGAAAGCCATTTGCAGCAAGCGACTGCGGAATCTCGCACCGATCGCCTGCTTGTATTTCTCCAGCTCACCCAGGTAGGCAGCACTCTTCTGACCGAGATCTATCGCCTGTTGCTGGCATTTCGTCGTTGACTCCAGCAGTTCACCGCGGCGCTTCTGCATCTCCTCGAGCTGTCCAGGCACGACACCAAGTGCTTCGATCTCTCCCTGTAGCCGGATATGGTTTTCATCAGCCTCGACCATGATGCCTTTATGGCGTTCGATCTCGTTTTGAAACTCGTCGCGCAGCTGCTCCAGTGGCAACACACCTGCAATCGACTTGACTGCATCACTGTGAGGATGCGGAGCCGAAATCTCACGCTGTGCAAGGTAGAATGATTCAACATACTCGGGGTAACCGAGACCTATCAGCTGCTGGATCATTGCAGAAACGGTATCGTTACCGCGCGCCAGAATATCATCAGGATTTGATGTCTTGGCCAAGCGTGCGCCCTGCGTCAGGTTCTTGTCGATATGACGTGTTACTTCGTATTCAGTACCATCGCCGGCAGTGAATCCAAGTGTCACCTGGCATGCATGCTCACCCCAGCGGATAATTTTCGTCAGGTGCTCTTCGTCGAGAGAGAAAGTACGCCCGAAGAGTGCATAACAGATCGTTTCGCCGATGGTACTTTTTCCGGATTCATTCGAGCCACTGATACCGATCAGGCCCAGGCGCGGGAGATCATCGAGTTGCAGACGGGCATACTTGAGAACATTCTCCGCCCGCAGGTGGGTAATAATCAAAGCACGTCCTCCACCAGCATGCTGCGCAGACGATGCACCGTCATATCCACAGCCTCATCGAAGAGGCGGACATTAAATTCATTATCGGTGCTCATCAAGTGCTCTTTTTCCTGTGACGCGTGATGGAGAAAAGCGTTGATCTCTTTCGGATTATCCTGTTCGGAAGATACGCCGTACAAGGTTGCAAGCGTCTCTTTGATCGACTTTTCGGATTGATCCTGATCCACTTTTCCTTCTCCGGATTGCAGTAAAGGGGGGCATATTATAAATCATTAATACACTGTTTTTGCCGGAATTTGCATGCGGATTGAAAATTCCTGCAAAAAGATGCCCTTACCTCCGAATCGCAGCCTGAAGCAAGCACAGCGGATTAGGATATTTGGACATCTTTTGGGGCGTGATCAGCTTGTTACTGGCCAACTTGCACCGCTTGGAGGAGTTACCCAAGGATCCGGAAACGCGCCTCCAGATCACTGATATTGATGGAATCCACGGCAAGCCTGACCTGCTGGTCCAGTTCGAGACCGGCGACACGGCGCTGTTTCATCTCGAGCGCCAGCTGCGGAATTATCAGTGTCATCTTGCGTTCGTCCAGTTCTGCAACGACTGCTTCACCCTGCCAATCACGGTTACGCTGCAGGTAGAGCAGTTTCCAGTGCTGGTTGGAGAGACGCTCGCCCTTGCGGATCAACCTGCTGGCAGATTCGGCAATCGACAAGCGTTCGCTGACCTGTGACTCGTCAAGCAGCGCATCTCCTCTTAGCCAAGCATGCAGTTGCTGATGCGCGAGCAAGTCAGGATAACGGCGCAGAGGGCTGGTGGTACGTGTGTAGCGAGGCAGACCAAGACCGAAATGCGGTGCCGGTTCAACTGTTCCCCGGGAGGGCTTGAACATGCGACGGTAGGCGAATGTCTCGCTCATCGTCTGCGGCTGGCGAACCTCGTCAGGCTCTGGCTGACTCGCGAAAGGAATCACAATCGTGTTTTGTTGTGCGTATTTGGCCACGGCCTCACCGGCAGCAAGCATCGCTTCTGTTACCAGCTGCCGGCTGCCGCCCCTCTGGTACGGCTTAATCACTATTTCATCTTCGATGACGCGAACATTGACCTCTGGCAGGTCGAGCGTGGCAGCACCTGCTTGCTGTCTGCGTGCAGCGATCCTGTCTGTCAGCGCCTTCAAACCGGCAAGATTGCCCTCCAGGTCGTGATCAGCCGCATCGTAGCTGGTGCGAGTTACCCGAACCAGGCTGGTTTCGATGCGTATATCATCCAGTTCACCCGACTCGTCAACGACAAAGCTGATGCTGAGAGCAGGACTGGTCTCCTGCAGGCCGAGACCAAGTTGCTGTGTCATGGCATGCGGCAGCATGTGGATAACGCGGTCCGGCAGGTAAAGGTTCGCACCACGGCTACGCGCCTCTTCATCGAGTGCCGAACCTGGCTGGACAATCGCTGCTGCATCGGCGACATGAACATAGAGCCGGTCACCTTCAAGACTGATGGCATCATCCGGATCCTGGCTGCCGGCATCATCAATCGCCCAGGCCATCAGATCGCGAAGATCGGTACGCTGTGGTTCAGCAGTGTCCTCAAGATCTAGCAGGTTGTCATCCAGGATAATGCCATGGCGACGTGGATGGGGATTGTACTCTTCGCTCCAGTAACCAGTCTGAACCAGCAAACGGTGTGCATTGGCAGGTGTTACCGACAGGTCAATGGCATCGAGAATACGGCTCTTGTCAGATTCGCCATGTGCGATACGCTCGACCTCGACCAGAGCGGGTCTGTCACTCTCCGCCATCTGCCTCTTGCGCAGACGCTCCAGCATCTCTTCCCACTCCGCCTTTTCTCGTGCCTTGGCATCGCGCCGTGCAATATCCTCTTCGACCAGCTGTGCCGGTCTTGCTTTTACGGCATCCGCTTCGCCGCTGAAATAGAGACCTTCGTTGAGAAACTGCCATGCGCCCCACGCTGACGCCGGTGTGAACTCACCATAAAGCAGATCGGCCAAATCCTCTAAAGGAAGCGCTTCATCGAGCAACAGTTCGCGTGCATCATCAAGCCCGGGTGCATCGGCAACGCCGCCCGGTAACACGGAAACAGGCCCCGGATGCAGCGGCGTCACATCTTTTTCACGCACGCGCTTGCTGCCGCCATCATATTCAATATCGATTTTGTCGCTGATAGCGCGCACTACTGCTGGCCGGCTCTTGTAAAGTACCAGCCCGCTTGTCTGAATTTTTTGTCCCACGAGGCTCACGAATTGAGTCACTAATACCTTATGATACCTTTCTACCCGACCCGATTGACGGATTTATGACAAAAAAGATTCATTTCATCGATAAACTGCTCTACGGATTCACTGGTCTGCTGCGCTGTCGCATCATTCACGGCAATCATGGCGAGCCCTACCTCGAGCGTTACCACCTGTTCCGCCTGCCGGGTGGCGGCGGTGCCTATATTCACCGTTTTCTCACCAGCGATCCGGATCGTGGCCTGCACGATCACCCATGGGACAAAGCTATCGGCATGGTGCTGGCTGGCGGTTACACGGAAGAGCGCCTGGACGATAACAAGGTTATTAAACGCAGCCTCGGGCCCGGCGCTATCAACAGAATCACTGGCACAGATTTCCACCGCGTGGTACTGCCCCACCAGCGCGAGGCATGGACCTTCTTTGCTCACAACAAGAAGCACAAGGATTGGGGATTTCTGACGAAAATTGGCAGTAGTGAGGAAAAATTTGTTCCACACGAATCCGTCAACAGCGAAGGCTCGCATGAGAATTGGTGGATCAATGCAGCACGTGGTCACAACAGCGCACGTGAGCCCCTGCTACCGCGTCAGGAATAGATGGATTCAAAAACAGGGTAAATGTACGCTTGAAAAACCCTCACGCATCACCATACTGGGTTAAAATCGAGTCAACAGTTTTCAAGACGGGCAACCATGAGCAACTTACAACTACACGAACTGAAGCACCTCGCCATCCTTGTCGTTGAGGGCGAAGACCGTGAAATCTTTCTGCAGGGGCAGCTGACAAATGATGTTCGTGACGTCACCAACGGAGAAAGCCAGCTAACCGGTATCTGTACACCCAAGGGACGCATGCTCGCTAACATGCGCATGTTTCCCGGTGACAGTCGCTACTACCTGGCCCTGGCCAAAGAGCTGGCAGAAGCTATTCAGAAACGCCTCGGAATGTTTATCCTGCGTTCACAGGTCACGATCAGTTCAGGCGATGATGACTATGCACTTCTCGGCGTCAGCGGTGAAGCTGCAGGCCTGTTGCCGGAAGCTGCGCAATTGACAGAAGCAGACCAGGCAGTGCTTGCTGATGACGGCTGCACACTTGTTCTTGTCGCAGGTGATACACCACGCTACATGATCATTGGTCCTGCTGCAGCCATTGAAGCACGCCGCGACTCGCTACAGGGATTTGCTGAGACAGCTGATGACGCCGCATGGAAACTCGATGATATTCGGGCAGGTTTACCCCTGGTTCAGGAGCAGACTGTCGAGGCCTTTGTTCCACAAATGACCAACATGGGACTGGTTAACGGTATCAGTTTTACCAAGGGCTGCTACACGGGACAGGAAGTCGTTGCACGCATGCAGTATCTCGGCAAGCTGAAACGCCGTATGTACCGGGTTGAGATTGATGGCGACTGCCCCGCTCCAGGTACTGATCTCTACGCTTCAGGCAGCCAGTCTGGACAGGGTGCAGGCAAGATCGTCATGAGCGCTCCTGCCACCGACAACAAGTGCGAGGCACTCATCGTGACCGAGGTCAGCAGCGCGGAGTC
>NZ_MPRK01000297.1 GCF_002021095.1 Solemya elarraichensis gill symbiont
ACCGGAAAGACACCCCTGGTAATCTGGCTTGCAGAGCATTGCAAATCACTCGGCTACAAGCCGGGAATCATTTTGCGAGGTTACAAGGGAGACAGCAAGGAGTGGCCGCAACTGGTGACGCCCGAAAGTGATCCTGCACTGGTTGGTGACGAGGGTGTCGTTATTGCCAGGCGCACAGGTTGCCCCGTATGCGCTGATCCGGATCGCCCGAATGCAGCGCGAACACTGATAGAGAGCGGGGAAGTTGACCTGATCATTTCAGATGACGGCCTGCAGCACTATGCGCTGGCCCGTGATATCGAAATCCTTGTGATCGACGGCGCGCGTCGATACGGTAATGGCATGCTGCTCCCCGCAGGGCCGCTCAGAGAACATCGCAAAAGGGCCTCAAACGCAGATCTGGTAGTGACTAACGGAACAGTCGGAGTGGGTGAGTACGGTATGCGTCAGAACGCAACGAAAACAGTTAACCTGGTAACTGGTGAAAGGCGTCCTCTCTCATTCTGGCGCTATGTGCTTGTTCATGCTGTTGCCGGGCTCGGCAACCCACAGCGTTTCTTCCGCATGCTCGAAGAGGCAGGCGTCGAAGTAACTCGTCATCCCTTTGATGATCATCATGACTACACCGCCTCCGATCTCGATTTTCCGGATGAAAACCCGGTGATGATGACCGAGAAAGACGCAGTCAAGTGCGTCGAATTTGCACATGATTCCTATTGGTACCTTGAACTTGATATCGATCTAGATAACAATTTCGCCGATGCTGTGACACGCGCTCTGCGTTTTTTTAACAAGGGTTCGATTAATGGATAAAAAACTGCTCGAAATTCTTGCCTGCCCATTATGCAAGGGCGAACTCGTTCATGACCGCAAGGCGAATGAACTGATTTGCAGACTCGACAGGCTTGCCTTTCCGGTTACTGATGGAATTCCTGTGATGCTGGTCAGTGAGGCGCGAGAACTGCCGCCAACAGAAGAAATCGATACATGAGTCAGTTCACTGTCGTTATTCCGGCACGTTATGCATCAACCCGCCTGCCGGGGAAGCCGCTTTTGGAAATTGCCGGCAGACCAATGATTTCACATGTTGTCGAGCGGGCACTGGATTCGGGTGCATCGAATGTTATCGTTGCAACTGATGATCAACGTATTGCAGATGTTGTTTCCGGTCTGGATGTTGATGTCTGCATGACGCGAGCGGATCACCCCAGCGGAACTGACCGTCTTGCAGAAGTAGCAGAACAGCAGGGTTGGTATGATGAGCAGATGATCATCAACCTGCAGGGTGACGAACCGCAAATGCCGGCAACCCTGCTGACACAGGTTTTTGAGGCGCTGGATGCACATCCGCAGGCGGCGATAGCGACACTCTGTACACCAATAAGTGACGCTGAGGAGTTGTTCGATCCCAACGCCGTCAAGGTTGTGATGGACAGCGAAGGCTATGCGCACTATTTCAGCCGTGCAGTGATTCCCTGGCAGCGTGACTGGTTCGCACAGCATGGCACGCATACATTGCCCGAGGGCGTGAATTATTATCGCCACCTTGGTATCTATGCTTACCGTGCGGGCTTTCTGAAAAAGTATGCCGGCCTGTCACCGGCACCGACGGAAGAGGCCGAGTCTCTTGAACAACTCAGGGCCTTGTGGCACGGAGAAAAAATCCACGTCTCTGTTGCTGATGAAGTGCCGCCGGCTGGAATTGATACCGAGGCTGATCTCAATCGCGTGCGTCGTCTCTGGGCGTCATCCTGAAGTTGTCAGCTACCTGATTCGATACCCTGCATGACAGGTGACACAGGCGGATGTCACCTCGGTGAGGGAAGCGTAGGCCGGCAAAACATCACCTTCCTGTGCCTTCAGTGCAAATCGACTCG
>NZ_MPRK01000298.1 GCF_002021095.1 Solemya elarraichensis gill symbiont
AATTGTTACATCATACCGCCCATGCCACCCATATCAGGTGCTGCAGCAGTAGCAGGTGTATCTTGAGGAGTATCAGTAATCATCGCCTCAGTTGTAATCATAAGACCTGAAATACTGGCAGCATGTTGTAACGCTGCACGAACAACTTTTGTTGGATCTAAAATGCCCATCTTAAGCATATCACCATATTTTTCTGTTGCTGCATTGTAGCCATAATTATCTTTACCTTTGGCAACTTCGTTAAGAATAACAGAAGCCTCACCACCACCATTTGTTACAATTTGGCGTAATGGTGCCTCCATAGCGCGTTTAGCAATGTCAATACCAATATTTTGATCATGATTATCACCCGTTAATCCATCTAAGGCTTTAATAACACGAACCAAGGCAACACCACCACCAGGAACGACACCTTCTTCAACAGCAGCACGAGTGGCGTGTAACGCATCATCAACACGGCCTTTCTTTTCTTTCATTTCAACTTCAGTAGCAGCGCCTACTTTAATCACAGCAACACCACCTGATAATTTAGCCAAGCGTTCAAGCAATTTTTCCTTATCATAATCGCTCGTTGTAGTTTCAATTTGTGCTTTAATTTGTGCAATACGGCCATCAATATCGACTTTTTTGCCAGCACCATCAACAATGACAGTGTTTTCCTTGCCAATTTCAATGCGTTTAGCAGTACCAAGATGTTCTTCAGTTACCTTTTCTAAAGACAAACCAACTTCTTCTGAAATAACCATACCACCTGTTAGTACGGCAATGTCTTCCAAAATTGCTTTACGACGATCGCCAAAGCCAGGAGCTTTAACCGCTGCAACTTTAACAATACCACGCATATTGTTAACTACTAACGTGGCTAACGCTTCACCATCAATGTCTTCGGCAATGATTAGCAAAGCTTTGCCTGATTTTTGAACTGCTTCTAATGTAGGCAATAAATCACGAATATTTGAAATTTTACCGTCATGTAATAATACAAAAGGTGTTTCAAGATTAGCAGTCATTGATTCTTGATTGTTAACAAAGTAAGGTGATAAATAGCCGCGATCAAACTGCATGCCCTCGACCACATCAAGTTCATTTTCAAAACCAGAACCTTCTTCGACTGTAATAACACCAGCTTGACCCACTTTTTCCATGGCATCAGCAATAATATCACCCACAGAAATATCAGAGTTTGCAGAAATGGTACCAACTTGGGCAATGGCTTTTGTATCATTACAAGGTTGTGAGAACTCACGCAACGCATTAACAGCAGTTTCTGTTGCTTTGTCAATACCTCGTTTAAGGTCCATAGGGTTCATGCCTGCCGCTACTGATTTAACACCTTCAATAACAAGCGCTTGTGCAAGTACAGTTGCTGTTGTAGTTCCATCACCAGCAATATCATTGGTTTTTGATGCCACTTCTTTGACCATTTGTGCACCCATGTTTTCAAATTTACCTTCCAAGGTAATTTCTTGAGCAACAGAAACACCATCTTTGGTAATTGTGGGACCACCAAATGATTTATCTAGTACAACATTTCTACCTTTAGGTCCTAGTGTTACTTTAACTGCGTTAGCTAGCATATTAACACCATCTAACATTAAATTTCTAGCTTCTGAGCCAAATTTTATATCTTTTGCTGACATTTTTAATCTCCTTTATTCAATAATTGCGACAATATCGTCTTCACGTACAACTAGCAATGTTTCACCATCTACTTTAATTTCGTTACCCGCATATTGACCAAATAATACCTGGTCTCCAACTTTAACATCTAATGCAATAACATCACCATTATCGTTAATTTTGCCGTTACCAATCGCCAAAATTTCACCCTTTGAAGGCTTTTCTGTGGCTGAATCTGGAATGATTAAT